>NZ_BAAGVK010000008.1:0-119531 GCF_054780915.1 Hydrogenophaga aquatica
GGGAATCCTCGGGCTTGAATTCGCCCTCGGTGGGGCGGCCCAGGTGAGACGTGACCATGACGGCAGCACCTGCGTCCAGCGCCAGGCGGATGGCGGGCAGCGAGGCGCGGATGCGCGTGTCTTCGGTGATGCGGGCCGGGTCATTCCAGCCGCCGCCGGGCCGCCCCAAGGCGGATGAGCCCCCCTCGGGGGGGCAGCGCAGCGTGGGGGGCTGCATAGGCACGTTCAGGTCGGCTCGGATGAAGACGCGTTTGCCCCGGGCAAAGCCACTGGCGCAAACGTCGGAAAAACGTAGGAACTTCATCTTGTGCCCCTCAAGCCCGGTGACGGCCCACCACGCGCGCCATTTCCAGGCACTTGTTGGAATAGCCCCACTCGTTGTCGTACCAGCTCACCACCTTCACGAAGGTGCCGTCCAGCGCAATGCCCGCGTCCGCATCGAACACGCTGGTGCAGCTCTCGCCCCGGAAGTCGGTGGACACCACCTTGTCCTCGGTGTAGCCCAGCACGCCTTTCATGGCCCCCACGCTCTGCGCCTTCATCTCGGCACAGATCTCGGCGTAGGTGGCAGCCTTGTCCAGCTCCACCGTCAGGTCCACCACCGACACGTCGCTGGTGGGCACGCGGAAGGCCATGCCGGTCAGGCGGCCCTTCAGCTCGGGCAGCACCACGCCCACGGCCTTGGCCGCGCCCGTGCTGCTGGGGATGATGTTTTCCAGAATGCCGCGCCCGCCGCGCCAGTCCTTGTTGCTGGGGCCGTCCACCGTCTTTTGCGTGGCGGTGGCCGCGTGCACGGTGGTCATCAGCCCGCGCTTGATGCCCCACTTGTCGTTGAGCACCTTGGCCACCGGGGCCAAGCAGTTGGTGGTGCAGCTGGCGTTGCTGACGATGGCCTGCCCAGCGTACTTGTCGTGGTTGACGCCATAGACGAACATGGGCGTGTCGTCCTTGCTGGGGGCGGAGAGCACCACCTTCTTGGCGCCTGCGGCCAGGTGCTTCTCGGCGGTGGTCTTGTCCAGGAACAGGCCGGTGGATTCGATGACCACGTCGGCACCCACCTCGTTCCACTTGAGGTTGGCGGGATCGCGTTCCTGGGTCAGGCGGATCTTTCTGCCATTGACGACGAGGGTGGAGCCTTCGACGGCGACGCTGCCCTTGAAGCGGCCGTGCACGCTGTCGTAGGTGAGCATGTAGGCCAAATAGTCGGGCTCGAGCAGGTCGTTGATGCCCACGATCTCGATGTCGTCGGCGAAGTTCTGCACCGCCGCGCGAAACACCATGCGGCCGATGCGGCCGAATCCGTTGATGCCTACTTTGATGGTCATGTGTTTGTCTCCAGTTTCAAAGAATCGTTGGTCACGGCCTGCGGCAACAGGGCGCGAAAGTCGGGAATGACGCGGTCGGGAGCGCAGGCTTCGATGGGCTCGCCCATGTTGTAGCCATAGGGCAAGGCCCACACGGCCACACCAGCGTTGCGCGCGGTCGCCACATCGATGGACGAATCACCCACGAACAGCGCCCGGTGCGCGGCCACGCCGTAGCGCAGCAGGCAATCGGAAATGGCCAGGGGATTGGGCTTTTTCACGGTGAGCGTGTCGCCGCTGATGACGCGATCGAACAGCGGGGCCAGCGCGTGTGCGTCCAGCACGGTCTGGGTGTAGCGGCCTTCCTTGTTGGTCACCACGGCCAGCTTCACGCCACGTTCACGCAGGACGTGCAGGGTTTCGCGCACATGGGGATAGAGGTGGCTGCGCGTGCCGCAGCGGCGCTGGTAGTGCTTGCCGAAGGCGGCCTCCACCAGGCGAAAACTCTCGGCGTGGCGCACCACCTCGGGGTGGGTGTCGCTGCGGAAGGCCAGCGCCTGGATCAGCAGTTCGCGCGTGCCGTGGCCTATCCAGCGGTCCACGCGCTCCTGCTCCACGGGGGCCATGCCGAACTGGGTGAGCGTGTCGTTCACGGCGTCGGCAATCTCGGGGGCCGTTTCAATCAGCGTGCCGTCCAGGTCGAAAAGAACGAGGTCGTAGGGGTACTGGGCTGGGGTCATGCGCCGCTTTCGTTCAGACGGTGGTGATGAGCAAACGTTGCACGGCTTCAGCCACCTTCCGGGCCGTGATGCCGAAATGTTCGTACAAAACCGGCGCCGGTGCTGATTCGCCAAAGGTGGCGATACCCACCACGGCACCGCTGCGGCCCACGTACTTGCGCCAGAAATCGGGGTGCGCTGCCTCCACCGCCACGGTGGGCAGGTGCGGCGGCAACACCGTGTCCTGGTAGGCCTGGGGCTGGCGGTCGAACACGTTAGTGCAGGGCATGGACACCACGCGCACCCGCACGCCCTGCCCCGCCAGCAGGCGCTGCGCCTCCAGCGCCAGCGAGGTTTCGGAGCCGGTGCCGATGATCACCGCCTGCGGCGCTTCCACGTCTGACAACACGTAGCCGCCCCGGCGGATGGTGCCCGCGGTGATGGCCGCCGACACGCGCGGCAGGTTCTGGCGCGACAGGCACAACGCGCTGGGCCCGTCGTTGCGCTCGATGGCGCTGGCCCAGGCCACGGCGGTTTCCAGCCCGTCGGCGGGGCGCCACACGTCCAGCTGGGGGATGATGCGCAGGCTGGGCACATGCTCCACGCTCTGGTGGGTGGGGCCGTCTTCGCCCAGGCCGATGGAGTCGTGCGTGAACACGTGGATGACGCGCTGCTTCATCAGCGCGGCCATGCGGATGGCGTTGCGCGAGTAGTCGCTGAAGGTGAGGAAGGTTCCGCCGTAGGGGATGTAGCCGCCGTGCAGGGCCACGCCGTTCATGATGGCGGCCATGCCGAATTCACGCACGCCATAACTCAGGTGGTTGCCCCAGCGGTCGCGCCCAGCCAGGGTGCAGCCCTTGAAGTTGGTGAGGTTGGAACCGGTCAGGTCGGCGCTGCCGCCAAAGAATTCGGGCACCAGCGTGGCCAGCGCGTCCAGCGCGTTCTGGCTGGCCTTGCGCGTGGCCACGGGCTGGCCGCTGGCAGAAATCGTCATCAGGATTTCGGGCAGACGCTGGCGGAAGGCTGGCAACAGTTCGCCACGCATGCGGCGCTCGAACTCGGCCGCCTCTGCCGGGTAGGCCGCGCGGTAGCTGTCAAAGCGCTGGCGCCAGGCGGCTTCCAGGCCTTCGCCACGGTCGCGTGCGTCCCAGGCTGCGGCCACGTCGGCGGGCACCTCGAAAGGGGCGGCTGTCCAGCCCAGTGCCTCGCGGGTGGCCTGCACCTCGGCCGTGCCGAGCGCCGCACCATGCACATCGTGCGTGCCAGCCTTGTTGGGCGAACCCTGGCCAATCACCGTCTTGCAGCAGATCAGCGTGGGCTTGCCATCGGGGCGCACAGCCTGCTCGCGGGCGGCGCGCAAGGCGGCGTCCACCGCGGCGGTGTCGTGCCCGTCCACGCTGCGGATCACGTTCCAGCCGTAGGCCTCGAAGCGCTTGGGCGTGTCGTCTGCGAACCAGCCCTGAACGTGCCCGTCGATGGAGATGCCGTTGTCGTCGTAAAAGGCCACCAGCTTGCTCAGGCGCAGCGTGCCCGCGAGCGAACACACCTCGTGGCTAATGCCTTCCATCATGCAGCCGTCACCCAGGAACACGTAGGTGAAATGGTCCACGATGCTGTGGCCGGGCCGGTTGAATTCGGCGGCCAGCTGTTTTTCGGCCAGGGCCATGCCCACCGCGTTGGCCACGCCCTGCCCCAGCGGACCGGTAGTGGTTTCCACGCCGGGGGTCACGCCCACTTCGGGGTGGCCTGCCGTCTTGCTGTGCAGCTGGCGAAAGCGCCGCAACTCGTCCATGGGCAGGTTGTAGCCCGTCAGGTGCAGCAGCGCGTACAGCAGCATGGAGCCGTGGCCGTTGCTCAGCACGAAGCGGTCGCGGTCGGGCCAGTGCGGATTGGTGGGGTTGTGGCGCAGGTGGCGGTGCCAAAGCACCTCGGCAATCTCGGCCATGCCCATGGGGGCGCCGGGGTGGCCGCTCTTGGCCTGTTCCACGGCGTCCACGGCCAGCATGCGTATGGCGTTGGCCATGCGGCGCGCCAGTTCGGGCGCGGGTGCCTGGGCGGCGGGGGTGTCGTTCATGTTCATTGTTGTGCGTCTTTCCCTGAGCGTTCAGGCCAGGCCCATGGCGCGCTTCTTGCGGTCCATCATGCGCCAGATGAAGGGGGTGAAGATGAGCTGCATGGCCAGTTCCATCTTGCCGCCTGGCACCACGATGGTGTTGGCACGGCTCATCCACGAGCCGTTGATCATGCTGAGCAGGTACTGGAAGTCGATGCCTTTGGGCTTGGCGAAACGGATGACCACCATGCTCTCGTCGGCGCTGGGGATGTCGCGCGCGATGAAGGGGTTGCTGGTGTCCACCACCGGCACGCGCTGGAAGTTCACGTGCGTCAACCCGAACTGGGGCACGATGTAGTTCACGTAATCGGGCATGCGCCGCAGGATGGTGTCCACCACCGCTTCCTGGCTGTAGCCGCGCTGGGTCTTGTCGCGGATGAGCTTCTGTATCCACTCCAGGTTGATGGAGGGCACCACGCCGATGAGCAGGTCGGGGTACTGTGCGATGTTGACCGTGTCGGTCTTGACCGCGCCGTGCAGGCCTTCGTAGAAGAGCATGTCCGTGCCGGCGGGAATGTCCTCCCACGGGGTGAAGGTGCCGGGCTCCTGGCCGTAGGGCGCGGCCTCTTCGGCGTTGTGCAGGTACTTGCGGCACTTGCCGGTGCCGTCGGTGGCGTACTGGCGGAACAGGGCTTCAATGTCCTCGAACAGGTTGCCTTCCGCACCGAAGTGGCTGAAGTGGCGGTTGCCGTGGGTCTCTTCGTCGGCCATGCGTGCTTTCATGGCCTTGCGGTCGAAGCGGTGGAAGCTGTCGCCTTCGATGACGGCGGCCTTCACCTCTTCGCGGCGGAAGATGTTCTGGAACGTGCGCGTCACCGTGGAGGTGCCCGCGCCGGACGAGCCGGTGATGGCGATGATGGGGTGGCGTTCGGACATGGCTGTCTCCGGAGTTTTGAAAGGGGTTCAGCCCGCGCAGTCGCGGAACAGGCTGCGCTCGGCAAAGAGCGGGTTGTCGTCCTTCACGGCCACGGGTTCGGCGTGGTAGCGCTCGATGCGCTCCACCTCGTTGCGGGAACCGAACACCAGCCCGATGCGCTGGTGCAGCCCCGTGGGTTGCACACCCAGCATGGGTTCGCGGCCAGTGCTGGCACGTCCGCCAGCCTGCTCCATCACCATGGCAATGGGGTTGGCTTCGTACAGCAGGCGCAGGCGGCCGGGCTTGCTCAGGTCCTTGGTGTCGCGCGGGTACAGGAACACCCCGCCGCGCATGAGGATGCGGTGCGCCTCGGCCACCATCGACGCGATCCAGCGCATGTTGAAGTCCTTGCCGCGCGGGCCCGAACGGCCTGCCAGGCACTCGTCCACATAGCGCTTCACGGGCGCTTCCCAGAAGCGGCTGTTCGACGCGTTGATAGCGAACTCCTGCGTGTCGGGCGGAATCTGTATGTTGTGGTGCGTGAGCTTGAACTCGCCCAGGTTGGGGTCGAGCGTGAAGCCGTGCACGCCCGTGCCCACCGTCAGCACCAGCATGGTGGTGGGGCCGTAGAGCGCGTAACCAGCGGCCATCTGCTTGACTCCAGGCTGCAAGAAGTCCTCGGCCACCACGTCGCGCCCGCTGTCTATCACCGCCTGTGGCGCACGCAGGATGGAGAAGATGCTGCCCACCGACACGTTCACGTCGATGTTGCTGGAGCCGTCCAGCGGGTCGAACACCAGCAGGTACTTGCCACGCGGAAAGCGTGCGGGAATGTTGTAGGGCTCGTCCATCTCCTCGCTGGCCATGCCGGCCAGGTGGCCGCCCCATTCGTTGGCGCGCATGAACATCTCGTTGCTGATCACGTCGAGCTTCTTCTGCGTTTCGCCCTGCACGTTGACGCTGTCGCCACCGCCGTGGTTGCCCAGCACGTCACCCAGGGCGCCAAAGGCCACCGAGCGCGCAATGGCCTTGCAGGCCAGCGCCACATCGAGGATGAGTGCGTTGAAGTCGCCGCTGGCCTCAGGGTAGCGGCGGCGTTCCTCAATGAGGAACTGCGTAAGGGTGGAGCGTTGCGACAGAGGCATGGGGAAAGTCCTTGGAGATACTGAAAATCGTTTCGCAGGGCTTCAGCCCCGCTCTGCCAGCCACTGGCGCAGGTCGGCCAGGCCCACGCCGTGCAGGCTGGGCAGCACGCGCAGCGCGCCATCAAAGTTGTGGTGGGCCGTGAAACCGTTGGGCGTGATGACGGTGGCCAGCCCCGCGTCCGTGGCGGCCCGCAGGCCGTTGGCCGAATCCTCGAACGCCAGGCAGGCGCTGGCGGGCAGGCCCAGGCGCTGCAGCGTCTGCAGGTACACCTGCGGGTGCGGCTTCTTGCGCGGCGCGGTGGAGGCGTCTTCCACCACGGTGAAGTAACACATCCAGTCCGGCCCGATGGCCGTGCGCAGCAACGCCGCAATATTTACTGGCGACGTGGTGGTGGCGATGGCCAGGCGCAGCCCGGCATCGTCGGCGGCGCCCATCAGCTCCAGCACGCCGGGGCGCAGCTGCACCGCGCCGTCGCGCACGGCCTCTTCGTAGGCCGCCGTCTTGATGGCGTGCAGGCGGTCCACTTCGGCCTGCAACGCGCTGCCGTTGCCTATGTCCTTCAGGCCCGGCTGCACCTGCTGCCAGTGGTGCAGGATGCGCTCCTTGCCGCCAGACACCTCCAGCAACTCGGTGTAATGCGGCACGTCCCACGCCCAGCCCATGCCGTGCACCGCGAACGCGTGGTTGAACGCCGCCAGGTGCGCCTGTTCGGTATCGGCCAGCGTGCCGTCCACGTCAAAAATCAGTGCTGCCAACATGGTGTCGTCTCCAGGGGCGGCCGGGGGCCGTCACGTTGGTCAACTATAAGAAAATACTAAAATAAGGTAAATTCACAATACATTTTGTTTTGATTAAGTAAAAACTTAATCAAGAACACCGCCTTCCGCCAGTTGAGTGCGTTAAGGGGGCGGTGCCCCGCGACACGCGCGCGGAACGTGTTGCACACGCTGGCCAAACTGCTGTCAACAGCGGCCGAGGCGTTTCGCTACTTCATGCAGGAGCGGGCAGAAAACCACCTGGCCGAGAAGTACCGCAGATGGCTGAAGTTGCCGCAGGGGCAAGGGGCCGCAGCCCTCAACGCGTCAGCGTGAGCAGAATGTCGGCATACCACGCGCAGTTCAGGCCCAGCGACTCGTCCAGCACCCGGTCGCGGTTGCCCATGTCCATGCGCGCCGAATGCACGCCCAGCAGCCACCAGGGCATGCGGTCCGGCGCCCCGGTGCCTGGGGGTTTTCTCATTACCACCGGCGCACCGCTGGTGCCCCGGTGGGTTCGCGCGTCGGTCAGAAAAAACCCGCGCCCCTGAAAACGCACCCCGAACGGCGACGCCATGGCCGCATGCCGAAGCACCGGCAACTGGTGCACCGTGTCGCCAAAACCCAGTGGAAAACCCGCAATGCACAGCGTGGCATCCACGGGCACCGCGTCGCAGTACTGTGGCAAATGCGCTGGCGTGAACGCGTACAGAACGGCGCCAGCAGGCAAGGCGCTGCGGTCCAGCGCAATCACCGCCACGTCGATGTCGCCCCCACCGTCACGCCCCTGCCGCCACACGGCAGTGCCCTTGTGGAACAACGGTATGGAAAACCCCGTGCACCGCGTCAGGTCCTGCTCGTCCAGGTGCAGCGCAATCTCAATCCGGTCTGGGTGGTGCTGGGTGGTTTCGTCGATCAGCACGTGGCGGCTGGTCACCAGGTACAACCTGCCCTCGCGTTCAAAGTAAAAGCCGCTGGCGTTGGTCAGGCCACGGGTGCCATCAAAAGTGGCCACGCACACGGTGGCCAGAAACAGCGGGTCCACCAAGGGCTTGGGAGACGGGGCACGTGTGGGCAGGTTCATCCCCCTAGTGTCGGCGCTAAAGCGTGTGAAGTGGCGCGCAGCAGGCCGCACCTCACTATAAAACCAGGAAAAATAAAAACGCTTGCAATTATTTCTTCAAAGAATATAATACCCGCAGAGCTACCAGCCCCGCCACTCATGCGCCGGGTTCCTGGCTCAGTCAAAAAAGTTGTTCTGCCGAGCCTCAGACAACTTCATTCCCACCCCGGCTCTGCGTAGGCGCTCCCCACGGACGAGCCTGCGACCCTTGATGAATCCAACCCCTGAATCGACGCTGTCCAAAAGACCGTCTGCGCTGCTACCCACTACCGTGTTCACTACGCCAGCCATGCCCTTCGCCTCCAAGGAAGCGGCCAGGCTGGTGACCCTGACGCAAGACTGGCTGGAAACCTTTCAGCCACGCCCTGCCATGTGTTGACTCCACCGCGGGACAACACATTCTCTCTGGCGGGCATCCGTCCGCCTTCGATCCGTGCCACCCATCAAACCTGTGGCACAAGCTCTCTGAAAGGCTCTGTCATGAGCAACAAAATCTACGTCGGCAACCTGCCTTACTCCATCGACGACCACGCGCTGCGTCACAACTTTTCGGAGTTTGGCAGCGTGTCCTCCGCCAAGGTCATGATGGACCGCGACTCCGGACGCTCCAAAGGCTTCGGGTTCGTTGAAATGGCCACGGCCGACGAAGCCCAGGCTGCCATCAAAGGCTTGAACGGCATGTCCGTTGACGGCCGTTCGATCGTGGTCAACATCTCGCGCCCCAAGGAAGCCAGTTCTGGCTCCGGCTACGGCAATGGCGGCGGCGGTTACCGCGAACAGCGCCGCAGCTACTGATACGTAGCACCGCGCTGTCAATCAAAGGCCCTTCGGGGCCTTTGTTGTTTTTGGCGGGCCCCCTTCACCGCCCCGGCAACCCAGGCAACCCCTCAAACCCAAACAGATACGGCTCCAGCCGCAAATCCAGCAGCAGCCCGCCTTGTTCTGGCGTGCGGCTGAGCCTTTCGTAATCTTCGGCACTCAGCGGCTGCACCAGCGCGGCGTCGCGCGACCGGCTGAACACCCCGTTGCGCCACTGGTACACCTCGTCCAGTTTTTCATCGAAGGTGTAGGAATGGTTGTGGTCGTCGTAATAGTCGTCAAACCGCCCCCGGCCCAGGTAGATGGCGTTGGAGCCTTCGTAGCCGGTTTTTTCGTAAGTCACGGGGTCGGTGTTGAGCAGGTAAGCCCAGTCGCCGGGCACAAAGTGGCGGGGTGGCACGCCGCGCACCAGCCGCAGCAACTTGCCAGGCTGCTGGCGCGTGGCGGGGTCGAATTCCTTTTCAAAGTCCCACGTGGCGGGGGGCTCCACACCCACCAGCGGGTCGCCGTCGTGCAGCAAGCGCTGGCGCACCAGCGCGGCCTTGGCCGGGTCTTTGAGCACGCGGGCGTAGTAGTCCAGCACGCCGTGCGCGTAGGTGAGTTTGCTGGCGGTGTAGCAGCCTATGGCGTACTTCGCCTGCTGGGTGAAGGCGTCCAGCAGCGCGTCGTCCAGCGGCACGGTGGGGGTGCCGTCGCGCCACTTCTTGGGGTTCCAACAGGCGTCGCCGCCGTCGGGCCACACCCAGTGCAACTCTTCGGCCCAGGCCACAATGTTCTGGCGCAGGGCCACATGCTCGCGCAACGCCTGCACGTTGCAGGCCGCACCGCTCAGGCGCAACGCCCTGCCAGGGTGTGCCAGCGCCAGCAAAATTTCCCGCTTGGACACGGTGCGCACCACCCGCTGCTTGCCCTTGGCGTCGGGCAGCTTCAGGCGTTCCAGGGCAATGCGGTAGGTCTTGTCCTGCGCCAGGTTCAGGGTGTTGGTGCCAGCGCGGTCCAGCGTGAAGCTCAGCGTGCCGTCCGGCCTTTCGGTCTGCACGATCCAATCACGGTCCACGCCCAGCTCGCGCAGGTAGGCCGCCATGGCCCGGGGCAAGGCGGCGCGGGCTGCGGGTTCGCAGTCGTAAACAATGCCTTGGGGCGGCTCGCTGGCGCGGGCTTGTGGGGCGAGCCCCAAGCCCAAAAGGCCCGCCAACAACAAAGCAGTCAGCGTCTTCGAGCCTTTGATGGTTGGCTGGGTAGGCATGGTGGCCGTGTCGGGTTACCGTGATCTATGGCGTAAGCCACTATAGACCAGCAGCCACCGTTTGCCTCGCGACCAGGTGCCTACCGCGTCAACCCCGCATACAACACTGGCAGCCGCTCCGGCAGCCGCTCCACCTTGTCCACCACCAGGTAGTTGCGCGCACCAAAAATGCGGCTCACGTACTGGTCGGCGCGCGGGTCCAGGCTCATGCAGTAGGTCTGCACACCCTGGCGCTGGGCTTCTTCCACGGCCTTGCGGGTGTCGGCGCGCAGGTATTGCGGGTCGCGCACGTCCACGTCGGCGGGTTCGCCGTCGGTCACCACCAGCAGCAGCTTCTTGGCAGACTTTTGCTGTCGCAGCGCGACGGTGGCGTGGCGCACGGCGGCCCCCATGCGGGTGGAAAGCTGCCCCGTCATGCCCGCCAGCCGGGCCTTGGCCAGCGCGTCGTAGGGCTGGGCAAAGTCTTTGAAGCGCCAGTAGCTCACGTCGTGCCGCCCGTCTGAACAAAAGCCGTGGATGGCAAACGGGTCGCCCACCTTGTCCAGCGCGTCGGCCAGCAGGGCGCAGGCCTGGCGCGTCAGCTCCAGCACGGTGTGCTGGTGGTTGGCCACCACATCATTTGTGGAATGCGACAGGTCCAGCAGCACCAGCACCGATATGTCGCGCGTTTTGCGCACGCTGCGCATCATCACGCGCGGGTCGGGCTGGCGGCCCATGCGCTGGTCCACCACGGCTTGCAGGGCGGCGTTCAGATCCAGGTCGTCGCCGTCTTCCAGCTTGCGCAGGCGCTGCACGCCTTGGGGCTGCATGGCGTCCAGCAGGTATTTCATGCGGCTGGTCAGGCGCTTGTGCTCGGCCAGTATGGCGTCTATGGCGGCGGGGTCGCCCAGAGGCGGGTGGCGTTCCTGCACGGTGGCCCAGGCGGGGCGCTCCAGCTGGATCATGTGGTCCCACTCGGCGTAGTGCACGGGCGGGGCCACGGGGGGTTTGCCCTCGGCGTCGTTGTACGAAACGCCCAGGTCCTCGTACGGGAAAAGTTCGGTGCCCAGCACCCACACTTCCTCGGCATCGTCACCAGCGGTTTCCACGTCCAGCTCGTTGACGAACTCCATCAAATTCACGTGCTTGCGCACCTGCCGGGGCGGCTCGTAGCCTGCGGCAATGGCACGCTCGGCGTCGAAGCCGTCAAAGGCCCAGAAGTAGCGGTTGTCGTCGCGGTAGGGGGCGGTGGGCACGTCGGCCCGGGCCTGGTAGGCGGGGCCTTGGGTGAGTTCGCGGTAGCTGTGGGCCAGGGTCACGCCCAGCTCCCAAGACACGGCGTTGTCGTGCGGATGGGCCAGCACGCGCGGCAGCGCCTGGGCCCACAGCGCCCTGCCCTGCGCCACCCAGGGGTGGGCGTCGGTGCAGGCGGGGTCCAGCAGGGCGCGGGCCAGGCGGTCCAGCCAGTGGCCGGCGGTGGTGGCCTGGGTGGCATCCACGGTGTGCAGGCTGGCCCACAGGTCGCGCAGGCCTGGGAAGCGCGCGCAGGCCAGCGCTTCCACGCGGGCGTCTTCCACCAGAGCCACCAGGGCCATCTGCCAGGCGTTCAGCCCTTCGGCGGGCATGGGCTGGCGGGTGTACACCATGTGCGCGGCGGCGTGGGCGGCGGCGGCGCGGTACAGCTCAGTGGGGGCCACGCTGCCCTGGCGGCCGGGTGCGGCGTCGTAGGCGTCGGGCAGGTGGATGAAGTGGTCTTCTATGAAGGGGCGGTAGCCTTCGCGGGTTTCAAAGTCGCCCGCCGTGGGGCGCATGTAGAAGTCGCGCCCCCACAGGGCACGCAGGTACATGTTGATGCGCCGCTGCACGTCCACCAGCAGGGTGCCCTTGCGCTCTTTCTGCAGCATGGCCAGAGACTCTTTCGACTCCAGCCCAAAGTAGCGTATCTGTTCGTCGTACTGGGTGCGGTGGGCGTGCGCGCCCCAGGTGGCCCAGCGGCGCAGCCCGCCCAGGGTCAGTTGCCCCAGCAGCACGTCCAGGTGGCTCAACATGGGGCGCAGCCCGCGCGGGGCCTGCGCCAGCAGCGTGTTCAAGAACTGCAGGTACTGCACGAACAGCGCCGCGTCGGCCAGGCGGCGCGCGGCGGTGGGTGCGGTGCTCAACACCAGTTCAATCACCACACCCGAGGTTTTGGAGGCCAGCGTCAGCGCGCTGGTGACCAGCTCGCTCAGCACGTCTTCGCCCACCTCGCGGGCCACCTGGGGCACGGCGTCTACCCAGGCGTCCACCAGGCCCGCGCCCCGGCCCAGGCCGTGCAGCGCGCTGGCGCCCTTGACGTAGTTGTCCAGCCCCCGGGCAGACAGCACCTTGGCCGCGTCGCTCCACTGGCGTTCCAGCAGGGCACGGCTCTCGGGCGGCAGCAGGGCCGTCCAGGCCTCGTGGTCGTGCAGATGGATGGACATGCCCGCCCCCGCGCCCTGGCCCGGCTCAGAAGAAGGTGGACACCGCCGCGTCCAGCGCGTCGCGCATGTCCGGGTCGTCGGTGATGGGGCGCACCAGCGCCACCCGGCAGGCAGCGGGCGCGGCCACGCCCTGCGCAATCAGGCTGCCAGCGTGGATGAGCATGCGGGTAGAGATACCCTCGTCCAGCCCATGGCCCTTGAGGTTGCGCGCCCGCTCGGCAATGGCCACCAGCTTGTCGGCCACGTCGGCGCCCACGCCGGTTTCGTGGGCCACGATCTCGGTCTCCAGCGCGCGCTCGGGGTAGTTGAAGTCCAGCGCGCCAAAGCGCTGCTTGGTGGACTGCTTCAAATCCTTCATCAGGCTCTGGTAGCCAGGGTTGTACGAGATGACGATCTGGAAGTCCGGGTGTGCCTTCACCAGCTCGCCCTTCTTCTCCAGAGGCAGCACGCGTCGGCTGTCGGTCAGCGGGTGGATGACCACCGTGGTGTCCTGCCGGGCCTCCACCACTTCGTCCAGGTAGCAGATGGCGCCGTGCCGCGCAGCCAGAGCCAGCGGGCCGTCCTGCCAGCGGGTGCCCTGCGCGTCCAGCAGAAAGCGGCCCACCAGGTCGGATGCGGTCATGTCCTCGTTGCAGGCCACGGTGATGAGCGGCTTTTGCAGCCGCCACGCCATGTGCTCCACAAAGCGCGTCTTGCCGCAGCCGGTGGGGCCCTTGAGCATCATGGGCATGCGCACCGAGTAGGCGGCCTCGAACAGCGCCACCTCGTCGGCCACGGCGCGGTAGTACGGTTCCTGCGTCACGCGGTAGGCTTCCAGCTCCTTGCTCATGGCCCCACTCCCCTCAAACGGTCTTGCCGCGGTAGATCACCATGGAAGCCCCCTGCGACTGCGCGAAGTTGTCGTAGCCGATCAGGCGCACATGGTTGTCTGGGTTGGCCTTGTGGCAGGCCTCGGCCTCGGCCAGGATGCGGTCGATGTCCGTCTCGCCAAACATCGGCAGCTTCCACATGTACCAGTAGGAGTCCATCAGGTACTGCGGCTCGGTGTGCTCGATGGCGGGGTTCCAGCCACGGCTCACGATGTAGGCCACCTGCTTGCGGATCTCGTCCGTGGTCATGGCGGGCAGGTAGGAAAAGGTCTCGAACTTGCGGCTGGCCGGGTCCGACAGGCGGGAATGGTAGTCTTGCATTTCAGGTTCCTGTTGAGGTTGCGAAGGGGCTCAGCGGTGGGCGATGTCGAGCTTGTCCACTGTGTCAAACTCGAACTTGATCTCTTTCCATGTCTCCATGGCGATGGCCAGTTCGGGGGAATGCTCAGCGGCCTCCAGCAGCACGGCCTTGCCTTCCTTCTCCACCGCCACGCCTTCGTTGCGTGCCTTCACGCAGGCTTCCAGCGCCACGCGGTTGGCAGCTGCGCCTGCCGCGTTGCCCCAGGGGTGGCCCAGCGTGCCGCCGCCAAACTGCAGCACCGAATCGTCCCCAAAGATGTTGACCAGCGCGGGCATGTGCCACACGTGGATGCCGCCGGACGCCACCGGCATCACACCCGGCATGGAGCCAAAGTCCTGGTCAAAGAAGATGCCGCGCGAGCGGTCTTCCTTGATGAAGCTGTCGCGCATGATGTCGATCCAGCCCAGGGTGGAGGCGCGGTCGCCTTCGAGCTTGCCCACCACGGTGCCCGAGTGCAGGTGGTCGCCGCCCGACAGGCGCAATACCTTGGTGAGCACGCGGAAGTGGATGCCGTGGTGCGGGTTGCGGTCGAGCACGGCGTGCATGGCGCGGTGGATGTGCAGCAGCATGCCGTTGTCGCGGCACCAGTTGGCCAGGCCGGTGTTGGCGCACAGGCCGCCGGTCAGGTAGTCGTGCATGATGATGCGCGAACCGATGGACTTGGCGTACTCGGCGCGCTTGTACATCTCTTCGGGCGTGGGGGCGGTCACGTTCAGGTAGTGGCCCTTGCGCTCGCCGGTCTCGCGCTCGGCCTTGTCGATGGCCTCCTGCACGAAGTCGAAGCGCTGTTTCCAGCGCATGAAGGGCTGGCTGTTGACGTTCTCGTCGTCCTTGGTGAAGTCCAACCCGCCGCGCAGGCATTCATAAACGGCGCGCCCGTAGTTCTTGCCCGACAGGCCCAGCTTGGGCTTGATGGTGCAGCCCAGCATGGGGCGGCCGTATTTGTTCATGATGTCGCGTTCGACCTGGATGCCGTGGGGCGGGCCGCCGCAGGTCTTGACGTAGGCGATGGGGAAGCGCACGTCTTCCAGGCGCAGGGCCCGCAGCGCCTTGAAACCGAACACGTTGCCCACCAGCGAGGTGAGCACGTTGACCATGGAACCTTCTTCGAACAGGTCGATGGGGTAGGCCACGAAGGCGTAGAAACAGGTGTCGTCGCCAGGCACGTCCTCGATCTTGTAGGCGCGGCCTTTGTAGTAGTCCAGGTCGGTCAGCAGGTCGGTCCACACGGTGGTCCAGGTGCCGGTGGACGACTCAGCGGCCACGGCAGCGGCCACCTCCTCGCGGTCCACGCCAGGCTGCGGCGTGATCTTGAACACGGCCAGCAGGTCGGTGTCCTTCACGGTGTAGTGGGGTTCCCAGTAGGTGCTTCGGTATTCCTTCACACCTGCGCTGTAGGTTTTGGTGGCCATGTTTGCTCCTCGGTCCGGCGGGTTCATGAAAAGGGGTTGGTGCCTGAACTGAGGTGAATTGTTGGCCCGCCAATAAATAAATAAAAGTAAAATGTTTTGAACGTTATCTTTTACTTTAGTAAACCATGAATCTGCGCCACGCCACCCTGCACCAGTTGCGCATCTTTCTGGCGGTGGCACGCCAGGGCAGCTTTGCCCGCGCGGCGGAGGAACTGCACCTCTCCCCCCCCACGCTCAGCCTGCAGGTCAAGCAGCTGTCGGAAACGGTGGGGCAACCGCTGTTCGAGCAGCTGGGCAAAAAGATCTACCTGACCGCCGCCGGGCAGACGCTGGCCGAGGCCTGCCAGGACATCGAGGCGCGCATGGAACGCCTGTCGCAAGACCTGGCGGCCCTGAGCGGGGTGGAAAAAGGCAGCCTGAAGCTGGCCATCCTGACCACGGTGAAGTACACCGTGCCCAAGCTGCTGGGGGGCTTTTGCGCGGCGCACCCGGGCATAGACGTGGCCATGCTGGTGGGCAACCGCGAGATGCTGCTGCAACGCCTCTCCAGCAACCAGGACGACCTCTACATCATGGGACAGCCGCCCGAGCAGATGGACGTGGTGTGCGAAGACTTTGCCGACAACCCCCTGGTGCTGGTGGCGCCGCCCAACCACCCGCTGGTGGGCAAGAAGCGCATCGCGCCGCAACGCCTCATCAACGAGCCCTTCATCATGCGCGAGCCGGGCTCGGGCACGCGGCTCACGGCGGAGCGCTTCTTCAACAGCCACGGCGTGCAGTTGCGCAACCGGCTGGAGGTGGGCAGCAGCGAAGCCATCAAACAGACGGTGGCTGGCGGCCTGGGGCTGGCCGTGCTGTCGGCCACCACGGTGGTGTCGGAACTGGCGCTGGGCGAGCTGGTGCAGCTCGACGTGCAGGGCTTCCCGTTGATCCGCCGCTGGCACGTGGTGTACCCGCGCGGCAAGCGCCTGTCACCCGCCGCGCTGGCGTTCAAGGCGTGGCTGTTTGAGCATCGTCCTCAGGTGGGGCGATAGCGGCTTCGATCCGCACCTCGTCGATGCGGCGGCCTTCGAGCTTCAACACCTCGAACTCCCAGCCCGCGATCTCTACCCGGTCGCCCTGGGCCAGCAGTTCGCCCGCCACGGCCTGCATCAGGCCCGCCACGGTGTTGTAGCGGCCCTTGTCCTCGTCGGGCAGCTCCTTGATGTCCAGCCGCGCCTTCAGCTCGTGCGCGGGCATCGCACCGTCCACCAGCCAAGAACCATCGTCCTGCAACGTGGCCCACGCCTCCAAGGGCGTCTCGGGCGACAGCTCGCCGGTGATGGCTTCCAGCATGTCCAGCGGGGTCAGCAAACCCTGCACCTCACCATACTCGTCCACGACGAACACCATGCGCGTGGCCGTTGCGCGGAACTGCTCCAACAACTCCATGCCAGTCAGCGTTTCGGGAACGAACACCGCAGCAGCGGCTTCGCGGTGCCAATCGGCCTCCCGCCGCTTGCCCTGCAGGTCGAGCAGGCGCTTGAGCGAGATCACGCCGACCACGTCCTCCAGCCCGCCCCGGCACACCGGGTACCACGAATGCCCGCCCTGCTGCGCCTTGGCCAGGGCGTCGGCCAGCGGATCGCCCGCGTCCAGCCAGGCGATGTCAGAGCGTGGCAGCATGATGCTGGTGAGCGGACGGTCGTCCAGCAGGAACACATTGCGCACCATGCGATGTTCATGCTGCTCGATGATGCCCGCGTCCACGCCCTGCTCCAGGTGCGCCTGGATCTCGGCCTCGGTCACATCCTTGGGCACCTCGGACGGAATGCGCAACAGCCGCAAGGTCAGGTTGGTGGACAGGGCCAGCAGATCGACAAACGGCTTGGCAACGCGGGCCAGCACCAGCAAAGGCCGCGACATCCAGCGGGCAATGCTTTCGGGCGCGCTCTGCCCGATGCGCTTGGCCACCAGCTCACCGAACACGATGGTGATGTAGGTCACGCCCACCACCACCACGGCCGTGCCCAGGGCGTTGGCCAGGCCCTCGCCCATGCCCAGGCGCTGGAACGAATGGCTGAGACCCGAACCGAACGCCCCCTCGCCAACAATGCCGTTGAGCAGGGCAATCGTGGTGTTGCCCATCTGGATGGTGGAGAAGAACTGCGTCGGGTTGTCCTGCAGGCGAAGCACGGCCTGCGCACCCCGGTCACCCGCATCGGCCAAGGCCTGGATGCGCAGCCGCCGGCTGGACACGACGGCGATTTCCGTCATGGAGAAGACCCCGCTCAGGAAGGTCAGGAATGCGATCAGCAGGATATCCATAATCGTGGCATGGCACTTTACCTTATCGGCGATGTACAGGGCTGCGACGAGCCCCTGCAGCGTTTGTTGCAAACGATAGACTTTTCACCGAGCCGGGACACCCTCTACCTCCTGGGTGACCTGGTGAACCGGGGGCCGGACTCGCTGGCCGTGCTGCGCCGCCTGATGGCGCTGGGCACATCGGCGCACTGCCTGCTGGGCAACCACGACCTGCACCTGCTAGCCGTGGCGCAGGGCGCGCGCAAGGCACACCGCACCGACACCATCGACGACATCCTCCATGCGCCCGACCGCGAGGAACTGCTGCGCTGGGTGCGCCAGCGCCCGCTGGCGCTGCAGGTGCGCGGCTGGCTGCTGGTGCACGCTGGCGTGCTGCCTCAGTGGACGGCCGAGCAGACCGTGGCGCTGGGCCAGGAGGTGACGCGCATGCTCAACGGCCCCGACGGCGCCGAGTGGCTGCTGCGCATGTACGGCAACCTCCCCGACCAGTGGGACGACAGCCTGCAGGGTGCCGACCGCTGGCGCGTGGTGGTGAACGCGCTGACGCGGCTGCGCTTTTGCAATATGGATGGGGTGATGGAATTTGCCACCAAGGACAGTGCGGCAGCTGCACCACCGGGCTTCATGCCCTGGTTCGACGTGCCAGGGCGACGCACAGCGGGCACGCCCGTGGCCTTCGGTCACTGGTCCACCTTGGGTTTGGTGCACCGGCCCGACCTGCTGGCGCTGGACACGGGCTGCGTATGGGGCGGCTGCCTGAGCGCCGCACGCCTGCCGGAGCACAGCAGTGCGCCCGCGTCGCTCGCTTTCATTCAGGTGGAGTGCCCGCAGGCACAAAAACCAGGCGTTTGAGAAGGCGGCGAGCCATCTGCCCCCACGCTTCGCTGTCCCCCGAGGGGGCCTTCGTCGCCTTGGGGCGGCACGGCGGCGACTCACTCCACCGCTTCGGCAGGTGGCGCGGCCTTGAACAGCGCGGGCACCTTCTTCTTGGTCTTGATGTAGGGCGACAGGCCGCGCACGGCCGCGGGTTTGGCGTTGGCCTCCCAGGCAGGCTTTGCGTCGGCGGCCAGGGTGGGCTCGTAAGGTTTGTCGAAGAACGGATCGGCCGGGGCTCGCGCCGGGCGGCTGGCGCGGGCCGCACGTGCAGCCTCTTCACGGCCGCGCTGGTCGTGCCACAGGCGCTGGCCGTCGTTGCCGCGGCCAGGCTCGCCACCAAAACGGCGGCGGTCGCTTTCCAGCTCGATGGGCTCGACCTCGGCCTTCTTGCCGATGAGCTTTTCAATGTCGGCCAGCAGCTTGGCGTCGCGCCCGCCAACGAAGGAAATGGCCAGGCCAGAAGCACCCGCGCGGCCCGTGCGGCCAATGCGGTGCACGTAGTCCTCGGCATTGAAGGGAATGTCGACGTTGAACACCGCAGGCACGTCCTTGATGTCGAGCCCGCGCGCGGCCACGTCGGTGCAGATCAGCAGCTCGACTTCGCCCTTCTTGAAGGCTTCAAGCGCCTTCAGGCGTTCGTCCTGGCTCTTGTCGCCGTGCAGCGCGGCGGTGTTCAGGCCGTCTCGCTCCAGGGCACGCGCCAGGCGGGCGCAGCCCAGCTTGCTGTTGACGAAAACGAAGGCCTGCGTCACGCCCTTTTCGCGCACCAGCTGCTTGAGTGCCTGGCGCTTGTCGTCGTCGTCCACGCGGTAGAAGCGCTGCTCCACCGTGGAGGCAGTGGCGTTGGAACGCGCCACCTCAATGGTGACGGGGTCCTGCAGGTAGCTGTTGGCCAGACGCTTGATCTCGGGCGAGAAGGTGGCCGAGAACAGCAGCGTGGTGCGCTGCTTGGGCAGATAGGACAGGATGCGCTGCAGGTCCGGCAGGAAGCCGATGTCCAGCATGCGGTCGGCCTCGTCCAGCACCACGTATTCCACCTGGTTGAGCACGCAATTCTTGGCCTCGATGTGGTCCAGCAGGCGGCCCGGCGTGGCCACCAGCACTTCCACGCCCTTCTTCAGCTCGGCGGTCTGGGGCTTCATGTCCATGCCGCCAAAGACCACCGTGCTGCGCAGCTCGGTGTGCTTGGCGTACAGCTCTATCTGCTGAGCCACCTGGTCGGCCAGTTCGCGCGTGGGCAGCAGCACCAGGGCACGCACGGGATGGCGCGCGGGCGATGTGGACGAGTTGGCGTGTTTGAGCAGGCGCTGCAGCAGCGGCAGCGAGAAAGCTGCCGTCTTGCCAGTGCCGGTCTGGGCTGCGCCCATCACGTCGCGGCCTTGCAGAACCACGGGAATGGCCTGCGCCTGGATGGGCGTCATGGACGTATAGCCCATCTCGGCCACGGCGCGCGCCAGCGGCTCCGCCAGGGAAAGTTCAGAGAATGCTTGTGTCATGTAGCCGTGTATTGTCGCACCTTGGCCGGAAAATGGTGTGACAACCACCCTGCCGCCGGGTTCCCCAAACAGAGCGGGGCCGCTAGGGCCCCGCTTTTCATCAGGCGTAGGAAGGTGCCTGCACGCTCGTCGGGCGGCCGTGGAAGTCGGTCCAGCAGCGGCGCGTGAAGTCGTAGAGCTTGCACTTGCGTGCCGTCTGGAAGTACCAGCGCCAGCTGAAGCGCTGGATGATGATGCGCCCGGGCAGCATGTCCTCCAGCTTCTTCTGTGCCTGTTTGAGTTTGTACAGCGGCACGCTCATGTCCACGTGGTGGGCGGTGTGCTCCATGATGTGGTGCAGCAGGCCGCCGATGCGCCAGGGGAACTGCAGATGCACGGTGGTGGAAACAAACGGTGCGGCCTTGGCCCAGGCTTGCTTGTCGTCGTGCCACTGCACCGAAGTGTGGGTGTGGTGCACGTACACCACGAAACCGATCATGGCGTTCCAGAACATGAAGGGCACGACGAAGCCCATCACCACCTGCAGCCACACCGACTGGCCGGTAGCCACCGCGGCCCAGGCCATGCCCGCGATCCACAGAATGCCCATGGCCGCCACAAAGACACCGTCCCAGAAGAAGATGGGGCGGCGCGTTCCCATGTAGGACTTGCGCGGGAAGAACATGCGCAGCCACCACATTTCAATGAGGTAGTACAGGGCCGGGCCCCAGCCGCTGCGGTAGATGCGCTCCATCAGGCGGCGAGCAGGGGACAGGGCATCGAACTCTTCCTTGGTGAGCGGCGCCCACACAAAGTCCACCCCTTTGAGGTTGGTGTAGCCGTGGTGCACCACGTTGTGGCCCACATCCCACAGGCTGTAGGGTGTGAGCGATGGCACCATGGCGATGCGGCCCAGGACACGGTTGAGGCCGCGGTGCGGCGTATAGCTCTGGTGGCAGGCGTCGTGGCCGATGATGAACAGCCGGCCGATCATGAAACCGGCAGCCAGGCCGCACAGCAGCTTGGCCCACCAGGCCGAGAAGAGCACCGTGCCAGCGATGAGCGAGGCAAAGATGGCCCAGTCGAGCACCAGCAACACCACAGCAATGGCCACTTGGCGCTCCACCAGCGGCGTGAGCCAGCCACGAATGACCTTGCGGTGCGGCATGGGTGCGCCGGGAGCGATGGGTTGCTGGGCAGAAGCGGCT
Organism: Hydrogenophaga aquatica; assembly: GCF_054780915.1. Classification (NCBI taxonomy): domain Bacteria; kingdom Pseudomonadati; phylum Pseudomonadota; class Betaproteobacteria; order Burkholderiales; family Comamonadaceae; genus Hydrogenophaga; species Hydrogenophaga aquatica. The sequence continues at coordinate 21,028 of NZ_BAAGVK010000008.1, forward strand.
TCGGCCTGAGGGCGGGAATCTGCAGAAATGGACATGAGTGGACACAGGGGCGCGGGTGGCCCGTTCACAAAAGATGGCCGATGCTAGCGTTGGGGCGAGTCCCACGCCTTGACACAGGTCAAATGAAAGGGTTGAAGGGGCGTTGCTGATTGTTTGAGCAGACGCTATAATGCTTGGCTTTGCTGGCAACATCCACAAACCCCAAGGAATACCGATTATGGCAACCAAGCCCAAGAAAAAGAACCCGCGCCTGGCCTCTGGCCGCAAGCGCGCTCGTCAAGACGTCAAGCTGAACGCAGCCAACTCTTCGCTGCGTTCCAAGTACCGCACCGCTGTCAAGAACGTTGAAAAAGCCGTTCTGACCGGCGACAAGGCCAAAGCCACCGAGCTGTTCGCCAAGATGCAGGCCGTGGTGGACACCATCGCCGACAAGGGCATCTTCCACAAGAACAAGGCTGCTCGCGACAAGAGCCGCCTGTCCGCCAAGGTCAAGGCCCTGGCCGTCGCCGCCTAAGCAGCGACAAACCCAAGCCCGGGCCCGGGCACAGCCCCAGGCCCGCCGTTTGTACCGGGTGCGCTGCCAGCAAATCAGACGCACAAAACAAAAAAGCCATCGAGAAATCGATGGCTTTTTTGTTTGTTTGGGGGAAGATTCAGCCGCGCGGCGGGTCGGGCAGCAGACAGGCCTCAACGATCTGCAGGTCGTTGTCCTTGGCGAAGTTCATGACGAAGTCCCAGGCCATGACGTTGAAGTCCCGCAGCGCGGTGTTGACCACCACGCACTTGACGCCGTTGATCACCTGCGGAATGCACCAGGGCGAATACGAAAGGTGAGCACCGGGCACGTTGCCACCGGGGTGGAACTGGCTCATCACCCCCGCGAGACGCTCGGCCCAGTCACTGGGCCGGAAGGTCTTGCCATTGCGGGTGACACCCTGGATGAAGACTTCTTTGGCGGTGGGAGAGACCATCGGGTAGAGGCCCTTTGCATGGGGAAAACGGCAGCCCACCCTGGGGATCACCCAGGCCGCTGGGGCACTCGCGGAATTATATCTTATATAAGACTTGAGACCCGTGGAAACCCTGACCCCGCCACCTGTCGAACCGCAGGCGGACTGCATGCGAAAGAACATGCAAAGTCTGCGCCTAAAATGCGCATTCAACGGCCCTCCTCGCGTTGGGCCGCTTTTTTTCCACGCGACCTTTCGGTGCCACTGTCCTTCAGAAAGCCTGCCATGTCCAGCATTGCCGCTCCGGTTGAACCCCACGTCATGACCACCTACGGCCGTGTGCCGATCGCGCTGTCGCATGGCCGAGGCTGCCGAGTCTGGGACGTGAACGGCAAGCAGTACCTGGACGCGCTGGGCGGCATCGCCGTGAACACCCTGGGCCACGCCCACCCCAAGCTGGTGCCCGCGCTGCAGGATCAGATCGCCAAGATGATCCACTGCAGCAACTACTACTACAACCCGCTGACCGAGCAACTGGCCGCCATGCTGGTGGAGCGTTCGGGCATGAGCAATGTGTTCTTCTGCTCCACCGGCCTGGAAGCGAACGAGGCCGCTCTGAAGCTGGCCCGCAAGTACGGCCACGACAAGGGCATCCAGAACCCGCAGATCGTGGTGTACGAGAAGGCCTTCCACGGCCGCTCCATCGCCACGCTGAGCGCCACCGGCAACCCCAAGGTGCAAGCTGGCTTCGGACCGCTGGTGGAAGGTTTCATTCGCGTGCCGCTCAACGACATCGAGGCCATCCGCAAGGCCACGGCCAACAACCCCAACGTGGTGGCGGTGTTCTTCGAGGCCATCCAGGGTGAAGGCGGCGTCAACCCCATGACGCCCGAGTACATGCAGCAGGTGCGCGCCCTGTGCGACGCCAACGACTGGCTGCTGATGATCGACGAAGTGCAGTGCGGCATGGGCCGCACCGGCAAGTGGTTTGCCCACCAGTGGGCAGGCATCGTGCCCGACGTGATGCCCCTGGCCAAAGGCCTGGGTTCGGGCGTGCCGATTGGCGCCGTGGTGGCCGGCCCCAAGGCCGCCAACATCTTCCAGCCGGGCAACCATGGCACCACGTTTGGCGGTAACCCGCTGTCGGTACGCGCGGGTGTCGAAACCATCCGCATCATGGAAGAAGACCGCCTGCTGGAGAACGCCGCCAAGGTCGGCTTCCAGCTTCAGACAGCCCTGGCCACGCAGCTGATGAACGTGCCCGGTGTCAAGGAAGTGCGCGGCAGAGGCCTGATGATCGGCGTGGAACTGGACCGGCCCTGCGGCGTGCTGGTGAACCGCTGCGCCGACGCCGGTCTGTTGCTCAGCGTCACCGCCGACACCGTGGTGCGCATGGTGCCCCCGCTCATCCTGAGCGGTGCCGAGGCCGACGAGATCGTCGCCAAGCTGGTGCCGCTGATCAAGGCATTCCTGGCAGAAACACAAGCGTAAGCACATGAACACGTCCATCACCCCACCCGTGCCCGTCAAGCACTACCTGCAGTTCAAGGACTTCAGCGCGGATGATTACGCCTACCTGCTGGCGCGCGCCTGGCTGATCAAGCAGAAGTTCAAGACGTACCAGAAGCACCACACCCTGACCGACCGCACACTGGCCATGATCTTCGAGAAGGCCAGCACGCGCACCCGCGTGAGCTTCGAGGCGGGCATGTACCAGCTGGGCGGCAGCGTGGTGCACCTGACCACGGGCGACAGCCAGCTGGGCCGTGCCGAGCCCATCGAGGACAGCGCGCGCGTCATCAGCCGCATGACCGACATCGTCATGATCCGCACCTTCGGGCAGGACAAGATCGAACGCTTTGCCGCGCACTCGCGCGTGCCGGTGATCAACGGCCTGACCAACGAATTCCACCCCTGCCAGATTCTGGCCGACCTGTTCACCTGGCTGGAGTACCGTGGCAAGCGGGCCGACGGCTCGCTGGACGTGGGCGCGCTCAAGGGCATCACCGTGGCCTGGGTGGGTGACGGCAACAACATGGCCAACACCTGGCTGCAGGCGGCCGAGATCCTGGGCTTCAAGGTGCACGTGAGCACGCCCAGCGGCTACGAGATCAACCCGGCGGTGGCTGGCGTGACCTGCCCCGACTGCTGGAAGGTGTTCCAGGACCCGATGGAGGCCTGCAAGGGCGCCGACCTGGTGACCACCGACGTGTGGACCAGCATGGGCTACGAGGCCGAGAACGAAGCCCGCATGAAGGCCTTTGCCGCCTGGTGCGTGACGCCCGAGATGATGGCCCAGGCCAAACCGGACGCCCTGTTCATGCACTGCCTGCCCGCCCACCGTGGTGAGGAAGTGACCGCCGACGTGATCGACGGCCCGCAGAGCGTGGTGTGGGACGAGGCCGAAAACCGCATGCACGTGCAGAAGGCGTTGATGGAGTACCTGCTGCTGGGTCGCCTCTGACCGCTTCGTACCCGCCGTTGACACCATGAGTGCCTGCCAGTGCTGTGGCGCCTGCTGCGCCAACTTCCGCGTGGATTTCTCCATCTACGAACTCGACACCGAGGGCGGCCAGGTACCGTCGGGCCTGACGGTCGAGGTCAACGGCAACACCTGCCGCATGCGCGGCACGGACCACGTGCCCATACGCTGCGCGGCGCTCACCGGCAAGCTGGGCGAAAAGGTGGGCTGCGGCATCTACGAGTGGCGGCCCTCGCCCTGCCGGGAATTCGAGGAAGGCAGCGATGCCTGCGCCCGCGCCCGGCAGCGCCACGGCATGGCGCCCGTCTGATGCAACCCCTGCTGGACGCGATTTCCCGCCTGGAACTGCCGCGTGACGCGCAACGCGTGTTCCACGGCCGAGGTGGCATGTACCCTGGGTGTGAAGCCTGGACGCTGGACTGGTACGCCCCGGTCTGGGTGCTGACCCACTTTGGCGAAGTGGCTGAAGAGCAGGTCCTTGCCGTGGGTGAAGCACTGGCCTGCCGCTGGGAACAGCTGGCGCCCGGCCAGCCCCTGAACTGGGTGTTCCAGTGCCGAACCGACGGGCGCCCTGACACCCGCTTGATGGGCGGCACCGTTCCGGACCCGCACATCGTCACCGAAGACGGAGCCCAGTACCTGGTGCATGTGCTCAAGGGGCAGAACCACGGCCTGTTCCTGGACATGGCAGAGGGCAGGCGCTGGGTGCGCGCCCATGCCGCCGGGCAAAAAGTGCTCAACCTGTTTGCCTACACCTGCGCGTTTTCGGTGGCGGCGCTGCAAGGCGGTGCCAAGGAAGTGATCAACCTGGACATGGCGTCTGGCGCAATCGCGATCGGACAGCGCAACCACCACCTCAATGGCCTGAGCGGCGGCGCGCGCTTTCTGGCGCACGACCTGTTCAGCTCCTGGGGCAAGGTCACTCGCATGGGGCCTTACGGCTTGGTGATCGTGGACCCGCCCGCCTACCAGAAGGGCAGCTTTGTGGCGGGCAAGGACTACGCCCGCCTGTTGCGCCGCCTGCCCGACCTGCTGATACCCGGTGGCCACGCCCTGCTCTGCCTGAACGCGCCAGAACTGCCGCTGGCCTTCTTGCAGGATCAACTGGCACAGCAAGCCCCCGGCCTGGTGGTGCAGGAACGTCTGCCCAACCCGGCGGTGTTTGCCGATGTGTCCGCCGACCGGGCCCTGAAAGTGCTGGTGGCGCGCCTGAGCTGACCCACCCCGGGCGCCGTGCGTCGGACGCCCAAGACCTGAAACATGCTTTAGGTCTAAAATAATTTCGGAGTGTTGGAAATAACCGACACCACGACTTTTCACCGGGTGCTAACTTCGCCGCCATGCAAAAGATCTGGGACATCAGCCCGCCCGTCAACACCGCCACGCCGGTGTTTCCGGGCGACACCGCCTACCGCCAGGAGTGGGTGGCCACGCTCGGGCCGGGGTGCCCGGTCAACGTCAGCGCCATCACCACCACGCCGCACGTTGGCGCGCACGCCGACGCCCCTCTGCACTACGACCCGCAAGGCGCCGCCATAGGCGCGGTGGACCTGGCCGCCTTCATCGGCCCCTGCCGCGTGGTGCACGCCATGGGGTGCGGTCCGCTGGTGCGCTGGGAGCACATCGAACACGCCATTCCCCACCCGGCGCAACTGCCGCCGCGCCTGCTGGTGCGTACCTACGAACGCATGCCTGTGGACCGCTGGGATGCCGCCCTGCCCGCCTTTGCGCCCGAAACGGTACAACGCCTGGCCGACCTGGGTGTGCTGCTGATCGGCATTGACAGCGCCAGCATCGACCCGGCCGACAGCAAGACGCTGGACAGCCACCAGGTGATCCGCCAGCGCGGCCTGCGCGTGCTGGAAAACCTGTGGCTGGACGAGGTCCCCGAAGGCGACTACGAACTCATCGCCCTGCCCTTGAAGCTGATGCAGGCCGACGCCAGCCCGGTGCGTGCCGTGCTGCGCAGCCTGCCCTGAACACCCGCCCCCGAAGAAAGAGACGAGAGACATGACGACACTGCAAGACTGCCAGCGCCTGGACGCCCAGGACCCCTTGCGCGCCCTGCGCGACCTGTTCGACCTGCCCGAAGGCGTGATCTACCTGGACGGCAATTCCCTGGGTGTTTGCCCCAAGGCCACCCCGGCCCGCGTGGCGCAGGTAGTGCAGCAGGAATGGGGGCAAGGGCTGATCCGCAGCTGGAACACGGCTGGCTGGTTCCAGTGGCCGCAGCAGGTGGGCAACAAGATCGGCCAGCTGATTGGCGCCCGCGCTGGTGAAACCGTGGCCACCGACAGCACCTCGGTCAACCTGTTCAAGGTGCTGAGCCTGGCGATGACGCTGCAGGCCCAGGCCGCCCCGGCGCGCCGGGTGATCGTGAGCGAGCGCAGCAACTTCCCCACCGACCTGTACATTGCCGAGGCGCTGTGCCGCGAACGCGGCTGGACGCTGCGCCTGATCGAAGCCGCCGAGCTGCCCGCCACGCTGGGCCCCGACGTGGGTGTGGTGATGCTGACCCACGTGAACTACCGCACTGGCGCCATGCACGACATGCCCGCCGTGACGGCCGCCGTGCAAGGCGCGGGCGCGCTCATGGTGTGGGACCTGGCGCACAGCGCCGGTGCTGTGCCCGTGGACCTGAACGGCGCCAACGCCGACTTTGCCGTGGGTTGCGGCTACAAATACCTGAACGGTGGCCCTGGAGCCCCGGCCTTCGCCTGGATGAACACCCGCCACGCCGCGCGCCTGGGCAAGGACCTGTGGCAACCGCTGGCCGGCTGGTGGGGGCATGCCGCACCCTTCGCCTTCACGCCGGAATACCAGCCCGCCCCCGGCATCACGCGCTTCATGTGCGGCACGCAACCCATGATCAGCCTGGCCGCGCTGGATTGCGGCGTGGACACGGTGCTGGCCGCCGAACCCTTGGGCGGCATGGCAGCGCTGCGCGCCAAGTCGCTGGCGCTGACCGACCTGTTCATCCAGCTGGTGGAGGAACGCTGCGCAGGGCACGGCTTGAGCCTGGTCACGCCGCGCGCGCGCAGCCAGCGCGGCTCACAAGTGTGTCTGTCCCGTTCAGAAGGCGCCTACGCCATCGTGCAGGCGCTGATCGCACGCAACGTGATTGGCGACTTCCGCGCGGGCGACGCGCAGCAGCCCGACATCCTGCGCTTCGGCTTCACGCCGCTTTACCTGGGCTTTGAGGATGTGTGGAACAGCGTGGAACACCTGCGCCAGGTGCTGGTCACGGGCGAATGGCAACGGCCTGAGTTCAACCAGCAGCACGCCGTGACCTGAAGCCCCGAAGCGAACGACAAGGAGACACCCCATGTGCCCACACGCCCAGCCTGCCAGCAGCGGCTGCCCGGTCCATGCCACCGGCCACACCGAAACCATCGTGCACGAGGAAAAGGCGCAGCTCGACTTCAGCCATGCCATGAGCTATGGCGACTACCTGCAGCTCGACGCCATCCTCAACGCGCAAAAGCCGCTTTCACCCGACCACAACGAAATGCTCTTCATCGTGCAGCACCAGACGAGCGAGCTGTGGATGAAGCTGATGCTGCACGAGCTGCACGCCGCCGTGGCCTGCGTGGCGCGTGACCAGCTGCCTGCGGCCTTCAAGATGCTGGCGCGCGTGAGCAAGATCATGGAGCAGCTGGTGCACGCCTGGGACGTGCTGGCCACCATGACGCCCCCCGAGTACAGCGCCATCCGGCCCTACCTGGCACAGTCCAGCGGCTTCCAGAGCTACCAGTACCGCTGCATCGAATTCGCGCTGGGCAACAAGAACGCGGCCATGCTCAAACCGCACGCGCACCGGCCTGACCTGTTGGCCATGGTGCAGGCCGCCTACGAGGCGCCATCGCTGTACGACGAAGCCCTGCGCCTGCTGGCCCGCCGTGGCTTGGCCGTGCCCGCCAGCCACACCCAGCGCGACTGGACTCAGCCCTACGTGGAAAACGAAGCGGTGGAACAGGCCTGGCTGCAGGTGTACCGCCAGCCCGAACAGCACTGGGACCTCTACCAGCTGGGCGAGGAACTGACCGACCTGGAAGACGCCTTCCGCCTCTGGCGCTTCCGCCACCTCACCACTGTCGAGCGCGTCATCGGGCTCAAGCGCGGTACGGGCGGCACCGGCGGCACCAGCTACCTGCGCAAGATGCTGGACGTGGTACTGTTTCCGGAAATCTGGAAACTGCGTACCGACCTGTGAACCCACCTTCTGCCGACTACACTTCCCTCCAACAAGACCGCAGTGCCTGGTGGCCGTTGCTGGCACTGATTGCAGGCTTCGCGCTGAGCCAGGCCTTCCGCACCGTCACTGCCATCATCGCCGGTGGGCTGCAAGCGGAATTCGGGCTCTCAGCCCAGGCCCTGGGGCTGTTTGCGGGCACCTTTGCGTTTGCCTTCGGGCTGAGCCAGTTTGCCATGGGCGTGGCGCTGGACTACTACGGCCTGCGCCGCACCATGCTGGCGGTGTTCCCGTTGGCCATTCTGGGGGCGGTCGTTTCGGCACTGGCGCCCAACTACAGCGTGCTGGTGCTGGGCCAGGCGCTGATCGGCATGGGCTGCTCGCCCGCCTTCGTCACGTGCACACTCTACATTGCGCGGCACTTCCCGCCCAAGCGCTTTGCCTTCTTTTCTGGGCTGGCGCTGGGCCTGGGTGGCCTGGGTCTGTTGCTCACGGGCACGCCCATGGCCTGGTGGGTGCAGCAGACATCCTGGCGGGCGGGCTTCGGCCTTCTGGCGGTGTTGGCCGCGCTGGCGTGGTTGTTGATCCGCTCGCAGCTCAAGGAGCCCGCAAGCAACACAGGCAACCGCCCGGCCACCCTGCTGAGCACGCTGCGGGGCTTCGGCTCGCTGTTTCTGTTGCCGCATACCCTGGGCATCATGGCGTTGGCGCTGGTCAGCTATGCCGCCTTCCTCACCCTGCGCGGGCTCTGGCTTGGGCCTTTGCTGATTCACCGGCACGGCTTCAGCCTGCTGGACGTGGGCAACGTGGCACTGGCGGTATCGGTGCTGTCGCTCTTCATGCCTGCGGTGTTCGGCCGGTTCGACCCGGGCGCGGCGTCGCGGCGGCGGTGGATTGTCGTGTTCGCCTGCTCCACGGCCTTCGTTTTCATGCTGATGGCCGTGTGGCACAACGCCTGGACGGACGTGGCAGGAATGGTGCTGGTGGGCGCCCTGTCGGGCGCAGGCGTGCTGCAGTATGCCAACGTGCGGTCGGCCTACAGCGCCGACATGACCGGCAGGGCTTTGTCGGTGTTCACCATGGCCATGTTCCTGGGGGTGGCGCTGGTGCAGTCGCTCACGGGCTGGGCCGCGTCGGCAGCGCAGCAGCACGGCCTGGAACCTTACACCGCAGCGCTGGCCACCACCGGGGGGTTGCTGGCCCTGGGCGCGCTGTCCTTCTGGTGGCTGCCTGCTCCGCCCAGGCCCGCCCACGACACGGCGGCCTGAAACCCGCGCGTTTCAGCGAAGCGCCTGCGCCAGCAACGGCGCCATGGGCACGACGTTCGTCGGGTGGGCAATGCAGTCGGTGCTCCACACATCGCCCACGCCCGCTTCACGCATCACCTGCAGGGCGTCGCCCGCGAACAGGGCGTGGGTAACGGCCACGTCCACCGACGCAGCACCCGCCGCCAGCAGCAGCCGCGTGGCACGCGCCACCGTGTGCCCGGTGCTGGCCACGTCATCCAGCACCACCACCTGCCGCCCCAGCAAGGGCACATCGGGCAATTCAATTTCCACGTGCCGGTCGCCGTGGCGCACCTTGCGGCACACGGCACTGTCGTTGCCATGCCGTGCGGCGGCCTGGGCCACCCACTGCGCGGCCTCCTCGTCTGGCCCCAGCAGCAAGGCGCCAGGTCGCTGCTGGGCAATCCAGTCGGCCAGCGCGGGGGCACCGCTGAGCACCACGGGCCGCGCCACCGGCACCGCTTCGCCCAGCGTAGCCACACGGTGCAGGTGCGGGTCTACCGTGATCACCGCATTGAACAAACCCGCCAGAAAGCCGCCGACGATGCGCTGGCTCACCGCCTCGCCGGGGCGGAAGGCCATGTCCTGGCGCATGTAGCCCAGGTAGGGGCACACGAGCGTCAGGTCGCGCGCACCCAACTCGCGCGCGGTGCGTGCGGCAAGCAGCAGTTGCACAAGTTTCTCGTTGGGCTGGTGCAGGCCGCGAAACACCACCACCTGTTCAGGCAGCGGCGCAGGCAGGCGCAGCTTCAGCTCGCCATCTGGAAAGCGGTGGCACTCCACCAGGGTTGCTGGCAAACCGGCGGCCTCTGCCAGCCGGGTGGCGGCAGCGGCCTCGTCTTCAAAGTACAGCAGCATCAGAACTCCACGTAGACGTGTGGCAGGTCACCCGGGCCACCCAGGGTGTAAGCGTTGTCCTTGAGCGTGGCCTGCCGGGCGAATTCCAGGTCGGACTGGAAGCTGGCGTACACGCGGTAAAGTGGCTCGCCTGCACGCACCTGGTCGCCCAGCTTGCGTGCCAAGTCCACCCCCGCGCCCTGTACCTTGGGGGCGCCCGCCAGCTGGGCAATGCGCGCAATGCGCAGGTTGTCGATGCCCGTCACCACGCCGTCCTGCAGCGCGCACACGTCGAAGCTCAGGGCGCCCAACTGGGGATGTTCGTGGTCAAAGGCCTTGCCGCCCTGCGCCTCGATGATGGCCATCATCTTCTTCAGTGCGCGGCCCGAATCCAGAATGTCGCGCGCGATGGCGTAGCCGTCACCGCCCCGGATGTCGGGGTCGCACTCCAGCAGGCGGCCCGCCAGGCGCAGCGACTTCTGGCGCAGGTCTTGCGGCGCCAACGGGTGGTTCTCCAACACGCGCATCACGTCACGTGCCTCCAGCACCGGGCCCACGCCGTTGCCGATGGGCTGGCGGCCATCGGTGATCACCACGTCGAGCGACAGGTTCAGGCGCCGCGCGACGTACTCGAACAGGCGGCGCAGGCGCTGCGCCTCGGGCATGGAACGCACCTTGGCGGTGGGCCCGATGGGAATGTCCAGGACCAGGTGGTTCGAGCCTGCGGCCATCTTCTTGGACAGGATGGAAGCCACCATCTGCCCAGGCGAATCGAGCGACAGCGGGCGCTCCACCGAGATCAGCACGTCGTCGGCAGGCGACAGCTCGGCCGTGCCGCCCCAAGCCAGACAGGCGCGGTGCTCGCGCACGATCTCGGCCAGGCGGTCGAAGGGCAGTTCCACGTTGGCCAGCACCTCCATGGTGTCGGCCGTGCCTGCGGGCGATGTGATGGCGCGTGACGATGTCTTGGGGCAGACCAGGCCATGCGCCGCGACGATGGGCACCACCAGCATTGACGTGCGGTTGCCTGGTATGCCTCCAATGCAGTGTTTGTCCACCACCAGCGGCTCGTGCCAGTCCACGCGGCGGCCGCTGTCGATCATGGCCTCCGTCAGGAAGAACACCTCCTCGCGGTCCAGCTCACCCCGGTTGGTGGCCACCACGAAGGCCGACAGTTCGATCTTGGAATAGCGGTGCTCGGCGATGTCGCGCACGATGGCGTGGAAGTCCTCGCGCCCCAGCCGCTCCCCATCGATCTTGCGGTGCAGTGCGGCGATGGACACCGGCGCCTCGGCCTGCTGGATGGACGCGGTGTGCCCCTGATCCACGCCCAGCTGGTCAAAGGCGTCTTGCGACAAGCCGAGTTCGTTGCACCGGACGATGCGGGGGTCGGACGTGACGTTGAGCGTGGCCAGGATGCGTTTGCCATTGGCACGAACCTCCACTTTCGACAGGGCCTGAAAACCCTCAGCCCGGTAGACCTCGCAGTCCTTGTGCAGGTAGGCCACGTTCTCGCGGTAGGTGTCGATGGCGACGCGGCGCAGCTGAAGCACCGCCGCACCCGCATGGACCGGCCCGGACTCGGGTGCCTGACTGGACACGGGATTCATCTTGCGCCTCACTGCGGACGGATCTGGTTGCGCTCAATGACCTCGCGCATCTTGGCCGTGTCGGCCTGAATGCGTCTGGCCAGCCCTTCGGCGGAGGTGCCTGCGACCTGCCACCCCTGGGCGAAGATTTTTTCACGCACCTGCGGCTCGCGCACGATACCGGCCAGCAATGCAGACAGGCGGTTGATCTGGGCCTTGGGCATGCCAACCGGCGCGGCAACGGCGTTCCATATCTCCAGCTGGAAATCCTTGACGCCGGCCTCACCCAGGCTGGGCACCTCGGGGGCCAGGGTGCTGCGGCCTGCGGACGTGACCCCCACGGCCTGCAGCTTGCCTGCCCGCACCTGTGCCATGGCCAGGCCAGGCGGCAGGAGCGCCATCTGCACATCGCCCTGCATCATGGCGTTGATGACCTGCGGATTGCCCGGATAAGGCACATGCACGGCCTGCAAGCCCGCCGCGGACTTGAGCATCTCCATGCCGATGTGGGCCACCGTGCCGATGCCCGGCGTGCCGTAGTTCCATTGCGCTGCAGATTGACGCGCGGCGGCAAGGAACGCCGCTCCCTGGCCAGGCACCTTGGGCGAGGCGGCCAGCACAAGCGGCGCAGTGGCCAGCAACGACACGGGCGCCAGGTCCTTCAAAGGGTCGTAGGGCGTGGCCGGATTGAGGATCTTGGCAATCGTCATGTTGCCGTTGATCATGAGGCCCAGGGTGTGTCCGTCGGTGGCGCGCGCCACCAGATCGGCAGCGATGTTTCCACCAGCCCCCGGCCGGTTATCCACGACCACGGGCTGCCCCAGTGCCTGCGACAGCGGTTCAGCGATGGCGCGGGCCATCAGGTCGGGCGACGACCCGCCAGGAAAACCCACGACCAGCCTGATGGGACGGCTGGGCCAGGCCTGCCCTGCGGCGTTCTGGGCCCAGACACCCTGGGCGGCGGTGCCCATCAGTGTGGCCAGCGCGCCCAGCACGGCATCCCGGCGGCGAATGGAACGGGGTTGGCGTTGATCGGCCATGGCTGTCTCCTTCAAGCATGCGGGCGGTTGCCGCCCTGGATTTGTCTCAAGCCGTTGACGGCATGGGCGGGCCCGCGTACAGCCTGGGCACGTCCAGCACGGACTCCCCCAAGGCTGCCATGGTGAAGTTGCGCGCCCAGCGCAAAGGCCCCTGCGCATGGAACAGGACCCCGTTTCGCCGGGATCGTTCCTGCACCCAGGCGTTGCGCGACCACCTGACCGCGGCCCAGCGCTTGAGCAGGTCCGGCCAGTCTGGCGCGCCAGGCGCCGGTACAGCGGCCAGCAACCGGCCAAGCGTCCAGGCATCCTCCAGCGCCATGGCCGCTCCCTGTGCCAGATAAGGCCTCATTGGGTGAGCCGCGTCGCCCATGAGCGCCACCCTTCCGCGCACCTGCTCCTGCGGCCCGCGCACCGGATGGCGCGCGTTCAGCGGCCACAAACGCCACTGCAGCACGGCGTTGAGCACCTCATCCAGGTCACGGGCCGTGTCGCCCAGCAGCGTCCGCAATTCGGCTGCATGGGCCTCGTGGTCCCAGCCCTGCGCACCCTCCGGTACCGGCGCCTCGACCACCACCACAACGTTCATCCACTCGCCGCCACGCACGGGGTATTGCACGGCGTGCAGGCGCGGCCCCAGCCAGGCAGTGACGGCCTGGCGCTGCAGCCGCTGCGGCAGATCGGCCATGTAGACCATGCCACGGTAAGCCAGATGCCCGGAGAACGTCGGGGGACCGTCGCCCAGCACCAGCTCACGCGTGCGGCTCCACAGCCCATCGCAGCCCAGCACGGCAGGCGCCGTCAGGCTCATGTCCCCGCTGGTGTCCAGCCGCACGACGTCGCCCTGGGTGCGCAGACCGGTCAGCCGCTGGTCGAGATGGCAAGACACACCCGGGTGATCCTGCACGGCATCGAGCAACAGCGAATGCAGGTCGGCCCGGTGGATGGTGGCATAGGGCTGGCCGTAGCGCTCGCGTGCACGCGCGCCCAACGCCAGGCGGCCCAGGGATTCACCCGTGCCCGCATCCCGCACCACCAACTCTTCAGGGAACGCCGCACACTCCGCCAGCCCGTCGGCCAGCCCCCAGTCGTGGAGCACGCGCACGGCGTTGGGACCGAGCTGGATGCCCGCCCCCACTTCAGAAAACAGCGGCGCCTGCTCAATCAGTTGTATGCGCAGATCCGGGCGCGCACGTACACATGCGAGAGCCGCGCCCAGACCGGCCATGCCCCCGCCCACCACCACGAGATTCGTCGTCATGGCGACGATTGTGCCCCAACGGGGATCAGCCAGCGCCTCCGGCCAACACGCTCAACTGCTCGGCCTTGCGGGACAGGTCGTCATCGCTGTCGGCAAAGCGCAGCGCAATGGCGCGGAACTCCTCGGCGATGTCGACGAACGCATCGACCATGTCCGGGTCGAAGTGCGTGCCCTTGCCCTCGACAATGATCCGCACAGCCTGCTCATGCGGCATGCCGTCCTTGTACACACGCCGGCTGATGAGCGCGTCATAGACGTCGGCAACCGCCATCAACCTTGCCGACACGGGAATCTCGTCACCACGCAAGCCTTCGGGGTAACCGCTGCCGTCCCACTTTTCCTGGTGCCCGTAGGCGATCTCCTTGGCGATGCGCAGGAACGCCACCTGCAGGCCGAGCGATTTCTCGGCGTTCGCAATGGCATCCCGGCCAAGTGTGGTGTGGGTCTTCATCACCTCGAATTCATCGGTTGTGAGTCTGCCGGGCTTGAGCAGGATGCGGTCCGGGATACCCACCTTGCCAATGTCGTGCAGCGGAACCGACTTGTAGAGCATTTCAATGGTGCGGTCGTCGAGCTGAGCAGCAAACCGAGGATGGCTTTGCAGCTTGCGCGCCAGTGCGCGCACGTAGTTCTGGGTGCGCCGGATGTGGTTGCCGGTATCGCCATCCCTGGTCTCCGCCAGGGATGCCATGGCGGTGATGGTCACGTCCTGAATGGCAGTGATTTCCTGTGTCCGGCGCACCACTTCGCTTTCCAGAAAGCCGTTCTTGTCGCGCAGGAAGTCCGCCATGTGCTTGAGCTGCAGCTGCGAGCGAACGCGCGCCAGCAGCACAGGCTGGCTGATCGGTTTGGAAATGTAGTCCACCGCGCCGCAGGCAAACCCCAGCGCCTCGTCCTGGACCTCGGTCTTGGCCGTCAGGAAGATGACCGGGATGTTGGAGGTGGCCGGATCGGCTTTGAGCTGCCTGCAGACTTCGTAGCCGTCGATGTCCGGCATCATGATGTCCAGCAGGATGATGTCCGGCCGAGGCTGCCCTGCCGCTATCTGCAAGGCCTTGTCTCCGTGGTTGGCCACCTTGACGCGGTAGTTCTGCTTCAGGATGGCCCCCATCAACTGCAGGTTGGCGGGGGTGTCGTCCACCACCAGCACCAGGGGTTTGCTCGCACTGTCGTCGTCCACGATCTTCTCCTCAATGACCCGGGTTGGCACCCGTGTCCTGACCAGCGCCCTGGGCACGGGCCTCCGTCAACACGTTCAACGCCACGGTGTAATCAAATTCTTCCACGGCACGGGCCAGCCTGTCGTGGCGCGATGCCAGCAGCGGCCTGAGGGTGCTGGCGTGCTCCTCGAACAGCGCTGCCGCCTCGGGATCATCCTCCCGCAGCAGGCCTTCCAGCCTGTCGAGCAGCGCCACCGCCTGCAATCGGCTCTGCGGTCCTGTGGCACTGGCGCCCTCGGGCAGTGACAGGCGGGCTTCAACATCCCCCACCAGCGCGGCCAGCTCACGCGACAGGCTGTCCAGCTGTTCCTGGGCACCTACGCGCCCTGCCGGCTCGCGCAGCCGCGACTCCAGCGCCGCCGCGAGCCTCTCCAGTTCCACAGCGCCCAGGTTCCCGGCAACGCCCCTCAGGGAGTGCGCCAGTCTCTCGGCCGTGTCCCAGTCGCCCTGCTCCATGGCGCAGGCAATACGCTCATCCGCATCGGCCTGGCCCGCAACGAATTTGCGCAGCATCGCCAGGTACAGGCCTGCGTTCCCCGCCATGCGGCGCAGCCCCGCGCCCGTGTCCAGGCCGTACAGATCCGCGGGCACCGTGGGGTGCCGAGGCCCTTCTTCCTGCGCCTGGACCGGTTCCACAACCACGCGGGGACGTATCCAGCGCTGCAAGACCCGCAGGAGTTCCGGGGGATCGATGGGCTTGGCCACGAAGTCGACCATGCCCGCCTCCATGCACCGCTGCCGGTCAGCCGTCATGGCGTTGGCCGTCATGGCGATGATCGGGATGTGGCCGTATGTGCCCATGCGGCGGATCTCCCGGGTGGCGGTCAGACCATCCATCACCGGCATCTGCATGTCCATCAGCACGGCGTCGTAAGGCGCCAGCCCGATGCGTTCAATCGCCTCCTGCCCGTTGCCGGCAATGTCGGCCACCACCCCATGAGCGGCCAGCAGGCCGCGCGCCACCTCCTGGTTGACCTCGTTGTCTTCCACCAGCAAGACCCTGGCACCCCGGATGGCTGCGATCTCCGGATCGTCGACCGCACGGTTCTGCGGCCTTTCCTGCCGTTCGTTCACCGCCTGGTGGCGGGTGAGCGCCCGCACAACGCCGTCGAACAGCATGGACGGGTTGACCGGCTTGACCAGAACGTCCTCGACACCGGCAGAGCGCGCCTCGCCCGTCACCTCTTCGCGGCCGTGCGCGGTGACGATGATGCAACGGGGCACGGGCGACTGAAGGCCAAGCGCCGCCAGGCGCCGCGCTGCCTCGACGCCGCTCATGCCGGGCATGCGCCAGTCCAGCAACAGCAGGTCGAACGGCTTGCCCGTGCGGTCCGCCTCGGCAACGGCAGCCAGCCCGGCCTCGCCCGAATCCGCCGCCTCCACGTCAAAGCTCAAGGAACGCAGCAGGTTGGCAAGAATCTCGCGGGCGTGTGCGTTGTCGTCGACCACCAGCATGCGCTTGCCCCGCAGGTCGGCCTCCAGCACCGCCCGGTGCTGCCCCCGCTGGCTCTTGCCCAGCGTGGCCGTGAACCAGAACGTGGAACCCTCGCCGAACCGGCTTTCCACGCCCACGCTGCCGCCCATCAGCGCGGCCAGCCGCTTGCTGATGGCCAGCCCCAGCCCGGTGCCACCATAGCGGCGCGTGGTGGAACTGTCGGCCTGCTCGAAACTGCGGAACAGCCGCGCCTTCTGCTCGTCCGTCAGCCCGATGCCCGTATCGGCCACCTCCACCTGCAGCTTCACGGTGGTGTCGTCCTCGGCCAGCTTGCGCACATTGACCGTGACCTCCCCGCGCTCCGTGAACTTGACGGCGTTGCTGACGTAGTTCACCAGAATCTGCCTGAACCGCAACGGGTCGCCCACCAGCGCCGTTGGCACGTCGGGCGCGATGTCAAAAAGCAGCTCCAGCCCTTTGGAGCTGGCCTTCTCACCCACCAGGCTGGCAACGTTGTCCAGAACCTGCTCCAGGTCCATTTCAATGTGCTCGATGGCCAGCTTCCCTGCCTCCACCTTCGAGAAATCCAGAATGTCGTTGATGATGCCCATCAGGTGCTGCCCCGACTGCTGCAGCTTGGCCACGTAGTTGCGCTGGACCGGCTCCAGAGTACCCTGCTGCAGCAAGTAGGACATGCCAAGGATCGCGTTCATCGGCGTGCGGATCTCGTGGCTCATGTTGGCGATGAAATCGCTCTTGGCCTGGCTGGCGGCCTCGGCGGCGTCCTTTGCATCGGCCAGGGCCGCTTCCATGTGCTTGGCTTCGGTGATGTCGATCCAGTAACCGCTCCAGACGAAGGCATCGAACATCGTCACACCATCCATGTCCAGCGGGCGCACCGGCACCGCCGCCCCTTGACCCAGTGGATCGAGCCATCGGGGTGGCGGATGCGGAACTCCGAGACCCAAGGCTGTCCCGTGCGCTGCGAACCAACGATGGCGGCGATCACGCTCTCGCGGTCCTCCTCGTGCAACGCGGGCTCCACCACCGCGCCATCCTTGAGCGCGTCCTCCGGCTCCACGCCGAACAGGTCTTTCACGTGTCTGCTGATGAAGGTGTACTTGCCTTTGCCGTTCCCGAAGGATATGTACTGGTAGACCACCCCGGGAAGGTGATCGGACATCTCCCGCAGCATCGTTTCCGTTTCGCGGAGCTTGTTCTCTGCCAGCTTGCGGCGGGTCACGTCACGCACCGAGGCGATCACGGACAGCCCGTTGTCCGTCTCCATCGGGCTCAGGCTGACCTCGATGGCGATCTTCTCGCCGTCGCGAAGCACCCCGACGACGTCGCGGCCATTGCGCATCTGGGTGTCTCGGGGGTCACGGAAGTAGTCGCGCATGAAATCCGCATGCATCAAGCGACTCGCTTCAGGCATCAGGATGTCAACCTTCTGGCCCACCAGTTCCTCCCTGCGGTAGTCGAAGAGGTTCTCCGCCTGGCCGTTGACCTGCGTGATCACACCTTGCTCGTTGACGATGATCAAGCCGTCCGGGTTGAACTCGAGCAGGTTCTGCATTCGCTCTTCCCGCATGTGACGTTCGGTCACATCAACCCAATACCCGTTCCAGATGAAATAGTCTTCCGTCTGAACACCGGCACTGACTTCACCGTGTATCCACCGCACCTCCCCTCCGGGCAACTGGATGCGAAACTCGTGTTGCCAGCCGGTGCGCTGTGCAAAACTGCGTTTTATGGACGCCACCAGTTCTGCCTTGTCTGCTTCCGGCAGCAAGCGGAAATAGGCGGTCGGATCTTCGATCAGTTCAGCAGCGCCGATACCAAAAATCTGGGCAACCTGGCGGCTCACGTACACGAACCGCCCGGTGCGCAAGTCACGCCCTTCAAAACGAAAAACGGCCACAGGCAGGCTGTCGGTCATCTCGCGCAACAACTGCTCGGTCTGATGCAGTTTCGTCATCACCTCACTGCTCTGCAGGTGCAGGCGCTGGTCAAAGACGCTGGCCACAAAGCCGCTCACCAGCAGCACCGCCACCCCAGACACCACGCCCAATGCCAGTTCATGCATGTCAATGGGCGTGGTGGCAGCCAGGCCTATGCTGCCTGGGGCTATCGAAGTCCCGCTCATCGCGATGTAATGCATCGCTGACACCGTCAAGCCCATCATCGTCGCACCCAACAGCTGGTAGACCCAGTGCAGCCAGGCCTTGCGTTCGCTCAGGTAGACGATGTACAGAGCGCCTGCCGACGCCCCAACGGCGACCAGTGCAGACAACGTTGCAATCAAGCCGTTATAGACAGGAGGCGGGGAAATGCGCATGGCAGCCATGCCAAGGTAATGCATCGTGGTGATGCCCCCGCCCATCAGCAGCCCGCCCACCAGCAGCAAGCGCCCCCCCAGCACCGGACGGCGCAACAGCGTGAAGCCAATCATCGCGGCAAGCACCGCGGGCAGCGCTGAAAGAACCGTCAGCCGGACGTCGAAGGAGACGGCCACCGGCAGCTGCATGGCCATCATCCCGATGAAATGCATCGACCAGATCGTCAGGCCAAAGGTCGAACCGCCGGCAACCATCCACAGGCGCGCCGCATGTCCTTCGGATGCTCTCATGCGCAAGGCGTGAGACAGACTCACATACGACCCCAGCACCGCTACCAGCACGGACAGCAGCACCAGCTCGCGATCCCAATCGAATTGCATGCTCTCCTCCAGAAACCACCAGAGCCAGACGGCCGACTCCCGCATATGCTACGACAGAATCATCTATCGCACTGAGATTTGAGCATATTAAGTGATTTAAGTCAAATAAATTCCCTCAAAATATCATTTTTTGCCGTAAAAATCGAATTCAACGGATAGGCAGGCCCCAGGTGCGCACCATGTTCATGGCACTCTCGCTCACGCCCGCGCCAAACCGCTTGGCCAGGCGCTCGGCCACGTTCTCGCGCTGGGTGTAATCGATGATGTCTTCCGCCTGGACGACATCACGGGCCACCTGATCCAGGCTGCCCAGATCATCGGCCAGCCCCAGGCTCACCGCCTTCTGGCCGCTCCACACCAGCCCGCTGAAGGTCTCGGGGGTGATCTTCAGGCGGTCTCCACGACCCTTCTTGACCACGTCAATGAACTGCTCATGGATTTCATCGAGCATGGCCTGCGCATGAGCACGCTGCTCGGTGCTCTGTGGGCTGAAAGGGTCCATGAACCCTTTGTTCTCGCCAGCCGTCAGCAGGCGGCGCTCCACCCCCACCTTGTTCATCAGACCGGTGAACCCGAAGCCATCCATCAGCACGCCGATGCTGCCGACGAGGCTGGCCTTGTCCACATAGATGTTGTCGGCAGCCGCTGCAATGTAGTAGGCGGCAGAAGCACAGGTTTCCTCCACCACCGCGTAGACGGGCTTCTGGTGCAAGGCTTTGAGGCGATGGATCTCGTCGTTGATCATGCCCGCCTGGACCGGGCTGCCGCCGGGCGAATTGATCAACAGGACAACGGCCTGCGCCCCCTGGTCCTCGAACGCCGAACGCAACGATCCCATGACTGCCTGAGCGTTCGAACTGGCCTCGGCGGCGATCTCGCCACGGATCTCGATGAGTGCCGTGTGGGGGCGGCTGACAGTGCTTGTTGGCGCAATGTCACGGTAGACAAGCCAGGCCAGCGACACCAGGAAGGCCAGCCACAGCAGGCGCAAGGCCACTTTCCAGCGCCGCGCCGCGCGTTGCTCCTGCAGTGCGGCGAAGGCGAGCTTTTCCAGCGTGGCCCGCTCCCAGCCGGGCGCGGGCTGTTGTGAGGGCTGGGGCGGCTGCGTCATGTCTTGCATAGGGTGTGCTCTTCAGAAAGCTATGGGTTGCAGGTTGTATTGTGACCGCCAGTAGACCACCCCGTCGTGCTCGACGGCGTCAATCTTCACCAGGGGGCCGCGCCCCGGCCCGCCCACGCAGCGCCCGGTGTCGGGCTGGAACAGCGCACCGTGGCTGGCGCAGACCAGGTGGTGCCCAGTCAGGTCGAAGAAGTGGTTGGGGCGCCAGTCCATCTCCATCGCCACATGGCTGCAGCGGTTCAAGTAGGCATGCACCCGCCCCTGGTAGCGAATGGCGAAGGCCCGGCAGGTCTGCCCCTGGTAAATCACGTCGAAGGGGCAGGCCTCGCCCCCGTCGGCGAGGTCGCGACTGTTGCACAACGGGTGAAGATCGGCAGCATGTGACGTCATGGCATGCAAAGGTAACGCAAAACCGAAGCGGCCGAAAAAGTCCCGACAATACGGCCATGAACGCTACGATTTCCCCGCAACCCGAGCGCCCGCTGGTGCTGGGTTCCACGTCCCGCTACCGGCGCGAACTGCTGCAGCGCCTGCACCTGGCTTTCGATGTGGTTTCACCGGAAGTGGACGAAACCCCCCGGCCCGGAGAGACCCCGGCCGCCATCGCACAGCGCCTGGCACTGGCCAAGGCGCGGGCCGTGGCGGCGCTGCACCCCGAGGCGGTAGTCATCGGCAGCGACCAGGTGGCCGACCTGGCGGGCGAACCCCTGGGCAAACCAGGCACCCACGAACGCGCCGTGGCCCAGCTGCGCCGCATGAGCGGCCAGACCGTGCTGTTCCAGACTGCCGTGGCCGTGGTGTGCGCGGCCACTGGCTTTGAACGCTGCGAACTGGCGGTGGTGCGTGTGGTGTTCCGCGACCTGAGCGACGACGAAATCGAACGCTACCTGCGCATCGAGCGGCCCTACGACTGCGCGGGCAGCGCCAAGAGCGAGGGTCTGGGCATCGCCCTGCTTGACCACATCGACAACGACGACCCCACCGCACTGGTGGGCCTTCCCCTCATCCGCACGGCACGCCTGCTGCGCCAGGCCGGGCTGCGCCTGCCATGAGCACCGTTCAACCCGGCACCCTGTACCTGGTGCCCACACCGCTGGACTTTGGCTGCGAAACCCACGACCCGGCCTTGCTGGCGGCCCTGCCCGCACGCACACTGCAGGTGGCCGCCGGGCTGACCCACTGGATCACCGAAAACGCCAAGAGCACGCGAGCCTTCCTCAAGCGGGTGGACGCGCACCAGCCGCTGGCCGCGCCCTTGCAGGCGCAGCAGATCGTCGAACTGCCGCGTGAGGTGCACAAAAAGGGCGACCACGACCCTGGACAGGGCTTCGACGCCCGACCACTGCTCGCCCCAGCGCTTCAGGGACATGATGTGGGCCTGGTGAGCGAGGCAGGCATGCCCGCCATTGCCGACCCGGGTGCGTCAGTGGTGCGCGCCGCGCACGCCCTGGGGCTGCGCGTGGTGCCACTGGTGGGGCCAGTGTCACTGATGCTGGCCTTGGCAGCCAGCGGGCTGAACGGCCAGAACTTTGCCTTTGTCGGCTACCTGCCGCAAGACGGGGCGCAGCGCACCCAACGCCTGCGCGAACTGGAAGCCCTGGCCCACAAGACCGGCCAGACGCAACTCTTCATCGAGACGCCCTACCGCAACACGGCGCTGTTGCAGGCTGCCATCGGCGCACTCAAGCCCGACACCCGGCTCGCCCTGTGTTTCGGCGCCACACTGGCGGAGCAAGTCATCCGCAGCCACACCGTTGCCCAGTGGAAAAAAGAAAACACCGCCTTGCTGCCCCTGCAGCTGCCAGCGGTGTTCCTCCTGGGCCGCTGAGGTTTACTGCAAAGGCACGGCCCCCGCCAGCGGGCGTTTCTCCAGCGTCCACTGGTGCAGGGAACCGTCGTACTGCTTCACGCTCTTGTTGCCCAGGATCTCCGACATGATGAACCACGGCATGCCGGACTGCGAGCCGCTGTTGCAATACACCACCGCCGGCGCCTCGGGGTCGATGCCCTGGGCCTTCAACACTGCCTTGTAGGTATTGACAGGCAGCATCTTCACGGCTCCACCACTGGTCTTGAACGTGGTCTCCGGCGCCAGGGACTTCGCGCCATCCAGGTGCCCGTAGCCATACACGTAATCACGCTTGATCAAGCCGTGGTATTGCGCGGGATCGCGCGCATCCACCAGGGTCGCGTTCTTTTTCTCGACGATCGCAGCCACTTCCGCCGAGTCGGCGAAATAACGCGCGGTCTGGTCCGCCGCCGACTTCCAGCTGCCGGTTTTCGGGGCGGGCTGGTCCTTGGCGAAGGGGCGCCCCTCCAGCAGCCACGCTGCCATGCCACCGTCCAGCACAGCCATGTCCTCCTGCCCGTAGACCTTGAACTGCCAGTACATGCGCATGGCATCGTTCACGTCGTGCGAAGCCAGCCCCAGCGGCACGATGACGATCGGCTTGTCGGCGTCAATGCCCGCCTTCTGCACGTACTGCTCAAACTCTGCACGCTGCGGGATCATGTACTTGACCTTGATACCGCCGATCTCACGCTCCACGCGCATGGTCTTGGCCTCGACGAGCCGCGAGCCGGGAATGTGCCCTCCGATCTCCTCAACGGTCTTTTTGCCCTTGGCGTCGGTCTCGATCACCGGGTCGGCGGTGAAAGACTTGGCGTCGGAGCGCACCTCCACCACCTGAACCTTGTCCAGGTTGTCGGCCAGCCAGGCTGTGCTGACCAGCGGCCCAGGCAGAACGCCCGCCCATGCGCCTGCGGCGCTCCAGCTCATCGCGGCCCCGACGACCAACCGCTGCATCCACTTGCTCATTTCTAGCTCCTCTTGCCGTGTTGAAAAAAAGTCTCACGCTTCAAACCAGCCCTAGCCGGACCAACTGGTCCGGCAGGTTGGCCGGGCACGACGCCAACACGTCGTGCGCCCTGTCCTGCCACACCTCGCTCAACGGCCGCCCATTGGCCAGTTGCGCCAGCCGGGCATCCCGCTCGTACAGCAACTGGACAATCTGGTCACCGAACAGCCCGGCCATCGCCGTCAACCAGCGTGCCACCGGCGCCATGCGGCCAGCGGCGTGCACTTCAAAATGTCCGAGTTCGGGCACCACCTCAGGCGCTGGCCGCCAGCGCTCGCCGGTCACCCAGCCATTGGTGGCAAACCAGCGCAACGGCCTGCCCTGCGCGTCCAGGGACAAGGCGGCCAGATGCATGAAGCCATCTGCCGCGGCACGGTCTGCAAACAGGTGGAAGTGGCCATGCTCCGGCTCGCTCCAGCGCTGCTCACCATGCGCGTGGTAATAAAACCGCGTGCCGTTCACCCGGTCGACAACGTCTTTCGCCGGGTAATGCCTCAAGCACTCGAACCGCCTGGAACCGGCCAGGGCCGCCCAGGCCACGCTGCGCCCGCTGGAGGCGTAATCCAGAGGGACGGCCACCGCCGTCTGCGCCCACTGGGCGATCAGTTCTTGCCTGGCGCGCACGGGTTGCCCGGGGCGCATGGGTTGTCGGAACCCTTCTTCTTCTTTTTCTTTTGTGCCGGGCCGCAAGGGTTGGCTGGCCCGCAAGGGTTGCCTGTTTGCTGCTCCTTGACCGTCTTGCCGCTGTCTTGTGCCTGCTGCGCCTGCACCGCTGGTGCAGCCGCGACCATGGCGGCGGAAGCCACCAATGCCGCCAGCGCCTGGTTCAGCGAAGTCTTCTTGCTCGTGCGTTTCATCTTTACTCTCCAAATCAAGGTTCACACGCCATCAGGCCTTGCCCATATCCGTGTCCGTGCCAACGGCTTCCTGCGCCGTCACCGGGCCCTGGCTGCGCCGCTCGAACCAGCTGCCCGCGTAGAACACACCCACCAGCGCCACGGCCATCAGGCCGATCACCACCGCATCGGGAATGCCCCATGCATCGCTGAAGGTGTCACCGGTTTCCACTTCGCCCATGGCCATCACGGCCTCAATGGCCGGGCCATACAGGCCCGAAAAGGCAAACGTGCCAATCAACAGACCAAAAATGAAGAGGAAGGCATCCACCCGGCCCGAGAACATGCCCACCACCGAGGTGCCAGGGCAATAGCCACCCACGGCAAAACCGCTGCCCACCAACACCCCGCCAATGGCCGACGCCACAAGCAACGAGGTCGGCACGAACACGGCGTCTGCCTCCAGCAGGCCAGCCAGCCTCAACAGGTACAGACCCGCCGCAGCCACCACAATGGCCGTGAACATCACCTTGAGCACCGACCAGTCACGCAAGGAGAATTGCCCTGTGAGCTTGCAGGGGCTGCCAAAACCAGCGTTCTCCAGCACAAAGCCGAACAGGACACCGCACACCAGACCGGACAACATGCCGCCGTCGTTCAATGGAAACATCTCACACCCCCTTGACCAGACGGCTGACGACCAGGCCCGCCACGAAGAAAGTGCCCAGGAACACGAAGGCCGCAATGCCCAGCGTGGCAGCGCCCGACAGCCCCAGGCCACTGGTGCAGCCTGCCGCAACGCGGGCACCGAAACCCGCCAGAACGCCCCCGGCCAGCGCCGTGACGATGCGTTTGCCAGCGCCCACGCGGCTGGCGCCGTCCAGTTGCACCTTGAGGCGGCCGCCCATGAAGGCCGCCAGCACAGCGCCCAGGGCAACGCCCACCACCTGCCAGGTGATCCAGCTGCCCAGGGGGTTGCCACCTTCGACCATGGGGCCAAGGTAGCCGTTGGCGGCTGTCGCCGTGGGCGCCAGCGTCATGCCCAGCCATGCGGCCAGGCGGGTTGACGCGCCCGTGGCCCCCAGGCCGTGACCCGTCCACAGAAAAGTCAGCAACAGCACCAGACCCAGCACGATGCCCGCCACCAGCGGTGGCCAGAAGGGTTTGACGCCAGACGAAGGCACTACCGTTTGCATGCCATCTCCTTGAATAAATACCTTACAGGGTATAGATTCTAAAAAGGAAATGACTGGCAGCGACCTCGCCCGTCAACGTATGAATAAGTGTTTACCCTGGGGTTGCCAGGCAAAAACGGCAGGTGCCCGTTCAGTGGCCGGAGCCACGGCGCGACTGCGTCTGGTTGTGGCTGCCAACGTGCGACTCCCGGTCGCTGCGGCTGTCGGGCGTGCGCTTGCCCTGGTTCAGTTGGGTGGCGGGCTTGTCGCCCGGCTTGTTGGTGTCGTTCTCAACCTTCCCGCCGTGGGCGGGGGCGTTATCGCGCGGATTCTGATGACTTGTCATGGCCGGTTCCTTGCGTGAATGAGAGGGCCAACGTGACCCTCCAGGCAAAGGTACTGCAACCGGTATGCACACGCAAGGTTGCGGCGCCGCGCGCCGCCGCAACCTTGACCTGGATCAATGGCGGAAGTGGCGCACGCCCGTGTAGACCATGGCCACGCCGCGCTCGTCGGCCGCGTCGATCACTTCCTGGTCGCGCATGGAGCCGCCCGGGTGGATCACGCAGGTCGCGCCCGCGTCCACCACCACGTCCAGTCCGTCGCGGAACGGGAAGAAGGCGTCGCTGGCCACGGCTGTGCCTTGCAGGCTCAGGCCGGCGTGCTCCGCCTTGATGCTGGCGATGCGGGCGGAATCCAGGCGGCTCATCTGGCCAGCACCCACGCCCATGGTCATGCCGTTCTTGCAGAAGACGATGGCGTTGCTCTTGACGTACTGAGCCACCTTCCAGGCAAACAGCAGATCCTGCAGCTGCTCGGGGGTGGGCTGCTTCTTGGTCACCACCTTCAGGTCGGCCAGAGTGATTTCGTGGTTGTCCGCCGTCTGCAGCAGGATGCCGGAACCCACCCGCTTGACGTCCACCGCGTTGCGGCCACGTTCCCAGTCGGTGCGGCCGGTCGCCAGAGACTCGGGCAGCTCGATCTTCAGGATGCGCACGTTCACCTTGGCCTTGAACACCTCCAGCGCCTCGGCGGTGAAGGCGGGCGCCATCAGCACTTCCACGAATTGCTTGGACACGGCCTGGGCGGCGGCGCCGTCCACCACGCGGTTGAAGGCGATGATGCCGCCAAAGGCGCTGGTCGGGTCGGTCTGGAAGGCCTTGCTGTAGGCCTCCAGCGAGTCCTTGCCCACGGCCACGCCGCAGGGGTTGGCGTGCTTCACGATCACGCAGGCAGGCGCGTCAAAGCTCTTGACGCACTCCCAGGCGGCGTCGGCGTCGGCGATGTTGTTGTAGGACAGTTCCTTGCCTTGCAGCTGCTCGGCCGTGACCAGCGAGCCGGGGGCCGGGTACAGATCGCGGTAGAACGCGGCTTGCTGGTGCGGGTTCTCGCCGTAGCGCAGGTCTTGCAGCTTGACGAAACGGCCGTTGCTCTGACCCGGGAAAGCCAGGCGCTGCGGTGCGGCTTCACCAGCTGGCACGCCAGCGCTCAGATCGATGGCGGAAAGGTAGTCGCTGATGGCGGCGTCGTAGTTGCTGATGCGGTTGAACGCGGCCACGGCCAGCTTGAAGCGGGTCGCGTCACCCACCTTGCCACCTGCCTTCAGCTCGGCCACAACTTCGGCGTACTGGCTGGCGTCGGTCAGCACGGCCACGTCTTTCCAGTTCTTGGCGGCGGAACGCACCATGGCCGGGCCGCCAATGTCGATGTTCTCGATGGCGTCGGCCAGCGTGCAACCAGCCTTGGCCACGGTGGCCTCGAACGGGTAGAGGTTGACGACGAGGATGTCGATGGTGCCGATGCCATGCTCCTTCAACGCGGCCATGTGCTCGGGCAGGTCGCGGCGGGCCAGCAGACCGCCGTGCACCATGGGATGCAGGGTCTTCACGCGGCCGTCCAGCATTTCGGGGAAACCGGTGACCTCGGCCACCTCGGTCACCGGCAGGCCGTTGTCGGCCAGCAGTTTGGCTGTGCCGCCCGTGGAGATGAGTTGCACCCCCAGGGCGTGCAGGTCGCGCGCCAGGTCGAGCACGCCGGTTTTGTCGGAGACCGAAAGAAGAGCTTTCATGGAGTCGAGGTCTAAGAGTGAAGAAAAGGGTTGAGCGAGGTGGGCGGCGTCAGTCCAGCATGCCGTGTTCCAGCAGCTTCTTGCGCAGCGTGTTGCGGTTCAGGCCCAGCCACTGGGCGGCGCGCGACTGGTTGTGCTGGGCTTGTGCCATCACCACCTCCAGCAGGGGGCGTTCCACGGCACGCATCAGCATGTCGTGCATGTTCGCGGGCTCGGTGCCGTCCAGGTCGCTGAAATAGGCTTCAATGTTGGCCCGCACACAGTCGGGCAGGGTCTGGTTGCTCATGCGGCCAGTTTCCAGGGTTCGTTTGTGGTGTTGTCGAAGAAGTCGCGCACGCACGCCAGCTGTTCCTCGCAACTTTCGATGCGGTTGATGTGCTCGCGAAACAGGGCGATGCGCGCCGCGTCCCCAGGCAGGGCGCGGGCGTACCAGCCCAGGTGCTTGCGCGCGGTTCGCACGCCGGTGTACTCGCCATAGAGCGTGTAGTGGTCGTGCAGGTGTTCCAGCATCCAGCCCTGCAACTCCTGGGGGGTGGGCGGCGCCATTTCCTGGCCGGTGGCCAGAAAATGCGCCACCTCGCGAAACAGCCAGGGCCTGCCCTGCGCCGCGCGGCCGATCATGATGGCGTCGCAACCCGTATGGGCCAGCACCTCGGCAGCCTTGCGCGGACTGTCGATGTCGCCATTGGCCACCACGGGAATCGACACGCTCGCCTTGATGGCGGCCACCGTGTCGTGCTCGGCCACGCCTTTGTAGCCCTGTTCGCGCGTGCGGCCATGCACGGTGAGCATCTGCACACCAGCAGATTCGGCAGCGCGCGCCAGAACAGGAGCGTTCTTGGCGGACTGGCACCAGCCGGTGCGCATCTTGAGCGTCACGGGCACACCATGGGGCTGACAGGCAGCCACCACGGCCTCCACGATTTCCATGGCCAGCGCCTCGTCCTGCATCAATGCAGAACCAGCCCACTTGTTGCAGACCTTCTTGGCCGGGCAGCCCATGTTGATGTCGATGATCTGGGCGCCACGGTCGATGTTGTAGCGCGCGGCATCGGCCATCATCTCGGCGTCGGTACCGGCGATCTGCACAGCGATGGGCCCAGGCTCACCTTCGTGGTTGGCGCGGCGCGACGTTTTCAGGCTGTCGCGCAGGTCCGGCCGCGAAGTGACCATCTCGCTCACCGCATAGCCCGCCCCCAGCTGTTTGCACAGCCGGCGGAACGGCCGGTCGGTCACCCCCGCCATGGGGGCGACGAACAAGGCGTTCGGCAAGGTGTAGGGGCCAATGCGCATTCGGGCAGCCTGCAAAAATGGCAGAGAAAAAAACGCCACGCCCGCAACGGCGGCGGGCTGGGCGCGAGGTCTTTGGATGCTGAAAAAGTGGGCAGATTGTAGCGCGCCTATACTGCCCGGCCATGGAAACCTGGTTGTGGTCCTTGCTGGAAACCTTGAGCCTGCCGCAATACGGCTTGAGCACGGTCTTCGTCGTCGCGTTCATTTCGGCGACGCTGTTGCCGATGGGGTCCGAGCCAGCGGTGTTCGGGCTGATCAAGCTCAACCCCGAGCTGTTCTGGCCCGCCATTCTGGTCGCCACTGTGGGCAACACCCTCGGCGGTGCCGTCAGCTGGGCCATGGGTTACGGCGCGCATCGCGCCATTGACAAGGCACGTGGCTCACCCACACACCTCAAGGCGCTGGACTGGCTGCAACGCTTCGGGCCCAAGGCCTGCCTGCTGAGCTGGTTGCCCGCCGTGGGTGACCCGCTGTGCGCGGTGGCGGGCTGGCTGAAGTTCCCCATCCTGCCCTGCATGGCCTACATGGCCGTGGGCAAGTTCCTGCGTTACGTGACGATGACCGCCGTGCTGCTGTGGCTCTTCCCGGGCGGGCTGAACCCGGGCTGAGAAGCAGGTGTGCGGGGAGTCAGGCAGCCGTTGCCGGGGCAGCCGGGGGAATAAGGTGCTTGAGCGCGTCCTCGATGAGAGCAGGCAACTCCTGCACCAGCCGCGGCTTGTGCACAACGGCCACGTCCTGCAGGGCAAACGCGTAGGGCGCACGCTGGTCCTCGTCCAGCCCCGTCAGCACCACCAGCTTGCACTGCCCGAAAAGGGCGTGACGGCGCAGACCGGTGATCATGGTGGCACCATCAATGCCAGGCAGCAGGATGTCCACGATGATCAGATCGGGCTGCAGATGGCCAAAGGACACGAGGCCGGTGATGCCATCGTCGGCGATGTGCAGGTCCACCGTCGGGTACTTCTGCTTGACCAGCATCGACACCAGATTCTGGAAGTGGGACGAGTCCTCGATCAGCAGAATGCGAGGAATGTGCACGCCGGAACGGCGGCGGCCCCCTCGGGCCTCGGTGCCGGCCCCGCCGTGCAGGGCGGCCACGCCGGTGACGCCAGCGCGGCTGCCCTGGATCCAGCGCTCCAGCGATTCACGTGTGATGCGGCGGTGACCACCAGGCGTTTTCCACGCCTGCAGGTCGCCCCGGTCCACCATGAGCTGGACCGAGCGAACGGCCATGCCCAGGATTTTGGCCACCTCCAGCGTGGTGTAGTAGCTGGCGGAAGACATGTCGGTGGCGGTCGAGTTCTTGTTCATGGGTGCGATTTTGCAACAAATCTCACATTGACCACAACAAAAAAATTTTTACCAGTTTGCAGTGGGGGCATTGGGCAAGGCCATGCCGAAAGCCACACATGAATCGATAACCATGTGTAACAAACGGTAAATTCAACGGCCAGCCATGCGTTTGGCCCACCCCTCCCGGCCAAGCTCACGCAAGGTTCGCAGATTTCGCTCCACGATCTCCTCCGCACTGTCACCCGACGCCACGGCACGCTCCACGCTCTCCTCGCGCAGCAGGTGCAGCGTCGGGTACGGCGCACGGTTGGTGAAGTTGGTCACGTCATCGGCTTCCACCCCCTCAAACACGAAATCGGGGTGGAAATGGGCAACCTGTATCACCCCTTCCAGTTCGTGTTCGTCCACCACCTCGTCCACCACGTTCATGAAGTCGTTGAAGACGAAGAAGTCGGGGAACAGCGTGGGATGCACGAGCAAGGTGGTGTCCACCTGCTCGGCGGGGGTGTCGCGCAGCAGTTCCAGCTCACGGTCCAGGTCGTCCAGGAAGGCATCCAGGTGGCGCGCGTGGCTGACCACGATGCGCACCTGGTTCTTCACGTAGACAGACTTGGCGAACGGGCACAGGTTGAGGCCGATCACGGCCTCCTCGATCCAGCGGCGCGTGTCCGCCAGCACCTGCTCGTCGCCCGGGGTCTGCGGGGAAGCGGCTTCTGTCATGGCCATCACTTCAAGGACTTGAAGCGGGCGCGCTTGGGCCGTGCGCCCTCTTCACCCAGGCGCTTCTTCTTGTCGGCCTCGTACTCGGTGAAGTTGCCGTCGTAGAAGTACCACTGGCTGTCGCCCTCGTAGGCAAGGATGTGGGTGCAGATGCGGTCGAGGAACCAGCGGTCGTGGGAAATGACCATGGCAGAACCGGCAAACTCGAGCAGCGCCTCTTCCAGCGCGCGCAGGGTTTCCACGTCAAGGTCGTTCGAGGGTTCGTCCAGCATCAGCACGTTGCCGCCCTGGGCCAGGGTCTTGGCCAGGTGCAGGCGGCCGCGCTCACCGCCCGACAGGTTCTTGACCAGCTTCTGCTGGTCGTTGCCCTTGAAGTTGAAGCGCCCGATGTAGGCGCGGCTGGGCATGATGAACTTGCCCACGGTGATGTTGTCCAGCCCGCCCGAGACGTCTTCCCACACGGTCTTGTCGCCTTCGAGCGACTCGCGGCTCTGGTCCACGAAGGCCAGCTTGGCGGTCTGGCCAATGATGATTTCGCCGCTGTCGGGTTTCTCCACGCCCTGGATCATGCGGAACAGGGTGGACTTGCCTGCGCCGTTGGGGCCGATGATGCCGACGATGGCACCTGCAGGCAGTTTGAAGCTGAGGTTGTCGATCAGCACGCGGTCACCGAAGGACTTGGTGACGTTGTTGAACTCGATGACCTGTGCACCCAGACGCTCGGCCACCGGGATGAAGATCTCGTTGGTCTCGTTGCGCTTCTGGTATTCGACGTCGCTCAACTCCTCGAAGCGGGCCAGACGCGCCTTGCTCTTGGCCTGACGGCCCTTGGCGTTCTTGCGCACCCACTCCAGCTCTTCCTTCATGGCCTTGCGGTGAGCGTCCTCGGCCTTCTGTTCCTGGTCCAGGCGCTTGCCCTTCTGGTCCAGCCACTCCGAGTAGTTGCCCTTCCAGGGAATGCCGTGGCCACGGTCGAGTTCAAGAATCCACTCGGCAGCGTTGTCCAGGAAGTAGCGGTCGTGGGTGATGGCCACCACAGTACCAGGGAAGCGCTGCAGGAACTGCTCCAGCCAGTGCACGCTTTCGGCGTCCAGGTGGTTGGTCGGTTCGTCGAGCAGCAGCATGTCGGGCTTGCTCAACAGCAGGCGGCACAGGGCCACACGGCGCTTCTCACCACCGGAAAGGTTCTTGATGATCGCGTCCCAGGGCGGCAGGTTCAGGGCGTCGGCGGCCAGCTCCAACTGCAGGTCGGAGTTCTCGGAACCGCTGGCGGCGATGATGGCCTCAAGCTCGGCCTGCTCGGCGGCCAGGGCGTCGAAGTCGGCATCGGGTTCGGCGTAGGCCGCATACACCTCTTCAAGACGGGCCTTGGCCTTGAGTGCGCCGCCAATGCCCTCTTCCACCGCCTGGCGCACGGTCTGCTCGGGGTCCAGCTGCGGTTCCTGCGGCAAGTAGCCGATCTGGATGCCAGGCATGGGGATGGCTTCGCCTTCGATCTCCTTGTCCACGCCTGCCATGATCTTGAGCAGCGTGGATTTGCCCGAACCGTTCAGGCCGAGCACACCGATCTTGGCACCGGGGAAAAAGCTGAGGGAGATGTCCTTCAAGATCTGCCGCTTGGGCGGCACGGTCTTGGAGACGCGGTTCATGGAAAAAACGTATTGAGCCATTTTGTACGTATAAAAGACAGGGCGCCCGGACGGGCGCTCAAACGTGGATTATCCCAGTATGCGACAATGCACGCGTTGCGCACCTTCAGTCAGTGCCACATCAGCGCCTTGCTGGGGCCCCGCTTGCCACTTGGCAACCTCGGATCAGCCCGCCTTTTCTCGACCCATCTGCCCCCCTTGACTGGCCTGTTGCCCCGTTGCGCAGGAAGCGGCCGATACCCCTTGCGCCCAGGATGGGCGCCGACAACCACATGACATTTGAAGAACTGAAACTGGCCCCGGCCATTCTGGACGCCGTGCGTGAGCAAGGCTACGAGCACCCTACGCCCATCCAGGCCGAGGCCATTCCCGCCGTGCTGGAGGGCCACGACTTGCTGGCCGGTGCCCAGACCGGCACCGGCAAGACCGCGGCCTTCACGCTGCCCATGCTGCACCGCCTGAGCGAAAGCGCCCAGCCGGTGGCCCGTGGCGAACGCCGCCCGGTGCGCGCACTGGTGCTGGCCCCCACGCGTGAACTGGCGGCCCAGGTGGAAGAGTCGGTCAAGGCCTACGGCAAACACCTCAAGCTCAAGTCCGCCGTGATCTTTGGCGGCGTGGGCATGAACCCGCAGATCAACGCCCTGCAAAAAGGCGTGGACATCCTGGTGGCGACCCCGGGCCGCCTGCTCGACCTGAACGAACAAGGTCACCTGGACCTCTCCCATGTGGAAATCCTGGTGCTGGACGAAGCCGACCGCATGCTGGACATGGGCTTCATCCACGACGTGAAGAAGGTGCTCAAGCTGATGCCCAAGAACAAGCAGAGCCTGCTGTTCTCGGCCACCTTCAGCGACGAGATCCGCGAACTCGCCAATGGCCTGCTCAACGACCCCAAGAGCATTCAGGTGACGCCCCCCAACACCACGGTGCAGCGCATCAAGCAGACCATCCACCCCGTGGGCCGTGGCAAGAAGAAGGCGCTGCTGGCGCACATCATCCAGCAGCACAACTGGAGCCAGGTGCTGGTGTTCACACGCACGAAGTTCGGCGCCAACAACGTGGCCGACTTCCTCAACAAGAACCACATCACCGCCATGGCGCTGCACGGCAACAAGAGCCAGAGCGCCCGCACCCAGGCGCTGGCCGGCTTCAAGACCGGTGAGATTCGCGCCCTGGTGGCCACCGACATTGCGGCACGCGGTATCGACATCGACGACCTGCCGCACGTGGTGAACTACGACATCCCCAACGTCTGCGAGGACTACGTGCACCGCATCGGCCGCACGGGCCGTGCGGGTGCCGAGGGCGAGGCCGTGAGCCTGGTGAGCCTGGACGAAGAAGGCTTCATGATGGCCATCGAGAAGTTCACCAAGCAGCAGATTCCGGTTCAGATCTTCCAGGAGTTCATGCCCGAGCCGGGTGAGAAGGCCGAACCGATCGCCATGGGCCGCCAGACCATCTGGGGTGGTGCAGGCAAGCCGCCGAGCCGCGAGGTGATGGCCGCTGCCGCCAAGGCCGCGCGCCAGGAAATGATGGAGCGCATCCGCGAGAAGAAAGGCAACGAGAAGTCTGGCAAGCCGGGCAAAGGCCAGGGCCAGCAGCAGCGTGCCCAGCAGCCGCGTGATGACGAGGAAGACGACAGCCAGCCGCCGCGCCAGGACTCACCGCGCCGCCAGCACAACAACGGCCCGCGCCATGGCGGCCAGGGCCAGGGTCAAGGCCAGAACCGGGGTGGCAACCGCCAGCGCCAGGACCAGCCGCGCGCCGACGGACGCCGTGGCAGCGGTGGTGGTGGTAACGGCCAGGGCGGCGGCCAGCGCCAGCCCGACCCGCTGCGCACCGGCATCGACGCACTGGGTGACCGTGGCGGCCGCAATCGTCACCGCGGCAACCGCAACGGCCAGGGCGGCAAACAGGGCGGTGGCGGCGGTATCGACCCGCTGCGCACCAGCTACGGCCGCATCAAGTAAAGCCTGACCGCTGGTTCACCAGCGGCGAACGCGGCCGGTATCCAGGTGAACAAACTGCTCGCCTGGGTAGTAGCCCACGCCACCGGCCTGCAACGATAGTGCCGCGTCTCTGAGCTCAGCCAGCGGTACGCCCGGCAGCCGCACGTCAATGGCCCGGCCATCCATGTGCAGGCTGCGGGTGGCCACCCCGCCACCCCGGGTCTGGCGCAGGTGTTCGTTGGTACGTGGGCTGCGGTAACCCGATATCACCTGGTAGGGCATGCTTGCGCCCAGCAACAGGCGCACGCGGTGCAACTGATCGAAGAGTTGCGGGTCCATATGCCCCACCTCGCCGCTGTAGTGGTCGCGAAGGAAATGGTTCAGCACATCCAGGCCTTGCGGCAGATAGCGGTCACCCACGGCGTAAATCTGGTTGATCTTCTCGTGTGTGTGGGTGTGGTCCAGCGCCAGCACCCGCTGCGCCCCCTCCACCGCCCTCGCAAGCACAGGCGACCCCACGGCTGCGGCCAAGCCCAGCCCTTTGAGAAAAAGACGCCGGTGCGTAAGGGGTGAAGTGCGTTTCATGGTGCTCCCGCTGGCACACGCACAGGGTGGGCACGCTTGCGCAAGGCTGCGTCCAGCACACGGTCGTGGCCATAGATGTCATCGAAGAAATATACCTGACCCTGTTTGACCAGCGCAGTTCCGTAGGCGATGAGCACCGGCAGCGGCTCACCGAGCCTGAGCGTGCTCGACACGCCTGCCTCCATGGCCTGGCGTATGCGCGCCTCATCCCAGCCGGGCGTGTCCTGCAGAACGAATCGTGCCAGCGCCACGGGATCCTCCACGCGGATGCAACCATGGCTGAAATCCCGGCGCTCCCGCCCGAAGAGGGCCGTGGCGGGCGTGTGGTGCAGGTAGATGCTCTCGTGATTGGGAAACACGAACTTGATGTCTCCCAGCGCGTTGAGGGGGCCGGGCCGCTGGCGCAGGCGGGCCCTGCCCGCCGCCACGGCGCCCAGGTGCTCGGCGCTCAGCGTGGTTGACACCTGACCGCTGGCCAGAACGAACTCGAAGCCCTGCTTGTCGAAATACGAGGGGTCCCGGTGCAGGCGGGGAAGCAGCTCCTTGACGGCGATGGAGGGCGGTACATTCCAATAGGGACTGAACTCGATGAAGCGCATGTCCTCGTCAAACACCGGAGTGCGCGTGTCAAGGGCACGCCCCACCACGACCTTCATCTCTGCCAACACGCGCACGCGGCCGTCCTGCACTTCGTAGGCCCTGAGCACGAATTCCGGCAAGTTGACGACAACCATGCGCCGGCTTTGCCACAAGGGCGTCCAGCGCAGCCGCTCCATGGAAAGCGCGATCTGCCGCGCGCGAGACTCCGGCGGCACATCAAGTTGCGCCTGTGTCGCACGCCCAACCACGCCGTCGGCCAACAGACCGTGGCGCGACTGGAAACGCCTGACCGCCTCGGCGGCATCCTCACCGTAGAGGTCCGGTATGACATCGGGCAAGCGCGGCCAGTCACCGAGCGCATTCAGGCGCAGGGCCAGCAGGCGCATGCCTGCATAGTGCTGCCCCACCTCCAACTTGCCAGTTCTGGCGCCCGGCTGCCTCGGCAGCGGTGGCATCGCCTGGCGCCAGGCTTCGTGACCTGCCAGGGCACGGTATTGCGCCAGGGTCTGGCGCAACCAGCCGTACATCGGGGTTTGAGGTTGGGCGGCCTCCTGTGCAAGCGCCAGACGGCCCGCATCCAGCGCGGCGCGCAGTACCGCGTCTGCATCGAAGGTTGCGCGGCGGCCAACGCGGTAGTTGTGGTGTATGCCGCGCGGGTCCACCCGGCCACCATGCAGATCGTTCAGGTACTGGCGCACAGCCTGCTCCAGGGTTGCCTCCCACAAAGCGGCGACGGGCGCCGCCAACGGCGCCTGCCGGGCACGGCCCAGCGCGTCCGCCAACTGGGTCGCGGCGTAGTCATCTGGCACCAGGCCATGTTCCTCGGCTTGCTGAAACCAGTCGAGCGCCACTTGCGCCGCAGGCGTAGGCAAGCCTTGCTGGAACCAAGTCTGCGCGGCCACCCAGGCCGGGGCCAGCCACAGGCACACCAAGCCAAAGAGCCGAGCCAAGGTCCGTGCAGGCATCAGCTCTTGTCGCCGCCAGGCACACGCCCCGGGGGCGTCTTGTTGAGCAGCCCGCCAAGCACGTCTATCGGCAGGGGCAGCACCACCGTGCTTGCCCGGTCACCCGCCACCTGCGTCAAGGTCTGCAGGTAACGCAGCTGCATCGCCTCAGGGCGCTGGGCGAGTGTGCCCGCCGCGTCCAGCAATGCCGCCGCCGCCTGTTTCTCGCCCTCCGCGTGGATGACCTTGGCCCGGCGCTCGCGCTCTGCCTCGGCCTGCCTGGCAATGGCGCGCACCATCGATTCATTCAGGTCGATGTGCTTGATCTCGACGTTGGTGACCTTCACCCCCCATGCGTCGGTCTGCGCGTCAAGAATCTGCTGCACGTCGAGGTTCAGGCGCTCGCGCTCGGCCAGCATTTCGTCCAGTTCGTGTTTGCCCAGGACCACGCGCAAGGTCGTTTGCGCCAGCTGGCTCGTGGCCATGAGGTAGTTCTCCACCTGGATGATGGCTTTTTCCGGGTCAATGACCCGGAAGAAAACCACCGCGTTGACCTTCACGGATACGTTGTCACGTGAAATGACGTCCTGTGGCTCCACGTCCATGGTGACCACGCGCAGATCGACGCGCACCATCTGCTGCAGACCTGGAATCACCAGGATCAGGCCAGGCCCCTTGACCTTCCAGAACCGGCCCAGCTGGAACACCACACCGCGCTGGTACTCGCGCAGCACCCGCAGCGAAGTCACCAGGAACAGCAACAGCAGTGGCACCAGCACGCCACCCAGGCCCAAATTGAATTCAAAAAACATGGCGAACCCCTCTTTCTGAAGTGTTATGCCGAGCAGTTCAACGCTCTTTCGCGTCTGTCTGGCCGTTGTCGGCACCCGTGGCTGCCACGCGACGAACGCGCAAGACCAGCCCGTCCAGACCTTCCACCTGCACCTCCTGCCCCACGGCCAGCGGCTCGTCCGCCCGAACGCGCCAGCGCTCCCCATGCACCTGGCACCAGGTGATCCCCTCTCGCACATCGGTGATCCGCCCTCTGGCGCCAATCATCTCGTCACGGCCACTGACGACACGAGCCCGCCTGGCGCGCAAGGCCATGCCGCCGCCCGCAAACACGGCAAAGCCAGCCGTCACGGCCAAACCAAAGATCAAGGGCAAGGGAACCCCCATGCCGGGCACGTCACGGTCAAACAGCAGCAAGCCGCCCGCGATGAAGGCCACCACACCCCCCACCCCCAGCACACCGAACGCTGGCGTCAACAGTTCTGCCGCAATCAAGGCAAAACCCAGCAGAATCAAGGCCAGTGCCGCGTAGTTGACGGGCAGCATCTGCAAGGCAAACATGGCCAGCAGCAGGCAGATCGCGCCAACCGTGCCCGGCACACCGAACCCTGGCGACGTGAACTCGAAAATGAGCCCGTAGATGCCAATCATCAGCAGGACAAGGGCAAAACTTGGGTTGGCGATGACCCCCAGCACGCGATGGCGCCAGTCCGGCGGCTCGGCCACAACCGGCTGCCCCTTGGTGGCAAGAACCCGCTCACCCGCAGGCAACCGCACCTTGCGGCCGTCAATTTGTGCAAGCAGGTCGTCCAGGTCAACCGCCACGACATCCACCACGCCGTCACGCAGTGCTTCTGGCGCTGTCAGGCTGACCGCCTCGCGCACCGCCAGTTCGGCCCAGTCGGCATTGCGTCCGTGCCACTGGGCCAACCCGCGAATGAACGCCGCCGCGTCGTTCACCTGCTTGCTGGCCATCACATCCGGCTCGTTTTCGCCCTTGCTGGCTCCCCCGGGCAAGCCAATGGCCACGGGCGTGGCCGCGCCCAGATTGGCCGCTGGGGCCATCGCAGCCACATGGCTGGCGTACAGGATATATGTGCCTGCGCTTGCGGCACGTGCCCCCTGAGGGCTGACGTAGGTTGCCACGGGCACCTGGGACGCGAGGAGCGCCTGCACGATCTGCCGCATTGAGGTGTCCAGACCGCCTGGCGTGTCCAGCTCCAGAACCACCAGCTCTGCCCCCTGGCTCTGCGCGCGCTCCAAGCCACGAACCACGTAATCCGCGCTCGCCGGGCCAATTGCGTCCCGGACCGTCAGCACCCGGACGGGAGCTGCATTGGCACCAGCAGCCAGCCACCAGCCCCCCGTCATCAGCAACACCAACAGCACGGCGCGCAATCGCACCCAGAGCTTGCGCGACGCGCATGCCGCCTTGTGGGTCGCCTGGCCTGCCGTCATTGTCGTCTCCTTGCCAAGGTGCATTTGCGCATCCTGACAGGTGTTTGTCCTGCAAACCTTGCCCCAGGTCAAGTCCTGGGATCAATTTATCAAGCCAAGCCCAGGCGGGGCAGCCAAAGTATTGCCTCGGCGTTCGACGGTGAATAACACTGCTGCGCCGCCTCCTGCCAGGGCAGCCAGACGAATGCGGTGTGTTCCCGAGGGCTCAGTTTCACGCCCCCCGCCTCGGCCACACACAGCCCGAACACACGCTCGGTGTTGGTGGTCACGCCCGGCGCGTAGCGGTGCAGCCACTGCGGGTAGATCTCGTAGACGTTCTCCAGGCGCCAGTCGGTCAGGCGTGCGCCTGGGGCCCGGGCGTCGATCCCGGTCTCCTCCCATACCTCCCGGCGTGCGGTCTCCTCCCAGGGCTCCGCCAGGCTGTCCTTGGAACCCGTCACGGACTGCCAGAAGCCTGGCGCATCGGCCCGTTCCAGCAACAGCACCTTCAAGGCAGGGGTGTGGATGACAACCAGGACCGACTCAGGAATCTTGAAAGCAGCCAAAAATGACACTTTACCCACCACATTTCAGTTTTTCTCAGGATGATCCGAAAATATGAACGCCGCAACACCTTCTGGGCAAACTCTTTGAAATCGAATGCTACGCGGGCCTAAAGTCCGGCGCCAGATCGCCGAAAACCACAACAACGGGCTTAAAGACAGCTTCGTTGTCAAGCCAGCATGGGGTTGGTCTTGACACCGGTTCCGCCGGTTTTCTCATGAAGGAGCTTAAAAATGGCGATGACGATCAACACCAACGTGATGTCGCTGAATGCACAACGCAACACCAGCGCCACGCAAAACTCGCTGGCGACGTCTATGCAGCGCCTGTCTTCCGGCCTGCGCGTGAACAGCGCCAAAGACGACGCAGCCGGCCTGGCCATTGCCGAGCGCATGAACACCCAGGTTCGCGGCATGACGGTAGCCATCCGCAATGCGAACGATGGTATCTCTCTGGCACAGGTGGCCGAAGGTGGCCTGAGCACCGTGGGCAACATGATGCAGCGCATGCGTGAATTGGCCGTGCAATCCATCAACTCGACCAACCTGTCTGGCGACCTGGCAGCGCTGAACGAGGAGTACACACAGTTGGCCGCAGAGATCGGTCGCACCTTGAGTTCTATCGAATTCAACGGCGCCAAGATTTTTGAACCGGCTACCGACTACACCTTCCAGGTTGGCGCAAACGCAGATCAGACGATCACTGTAGCTTCTACTGCACTTGATGTCTCTGCAACCAACGTGTCGGCAGCATATGGCGGCGGTGCAGCCTCCGGCCTCGACACAACAAACAATTCAGGCAACGCCGCCGTGCTGAGCGCACTGGATGAGGCCATCACCGCGGTGAACACCATACGCGCCACCCTGGGTGCCGTGCAGAGCCGGTTCGAAAACACCATCTCCTTCCTGCAAGGCGCGGTGGAGAACCAATCTGCCGCCCGCGGCCGCATCATGGATGCCGATTTCGCCTCTGAAACCGCCAACCTGAGCCGTTCTCAGATCCTCCAGCAAGCAGGCACGGCAATGATTGCCCAGGCCAACCAGCTGCCGCAAGGCGTGCTGGCCCTGCTGCGCTGAACGGCCTCTCACTGGCGCAAGAATGACTAACCCCGGTATTGCCGGGGTTAGTCATTGGATATTCGGCTTTTACAGATGGGCGGTCGGTGCTAGAGTGTGCCAGTCAGCAGTACAG
This sequence comes from Hydrogenophaga aquatica, assembly GCF_054780915.1. Lineage (NCBI taxonomy): Bacteria > Pseudomonadati > Pseudomonadota > Betaproteobacteria > Burkholderiales > Comamonadaceae > Hydrogenophaga > Hydrogenophaga aquatica. Next base: position 61,110 of record NZ_BAAGVK010000008.1, read on the forward strand.
CGTCCACACAGGAGTTCACCATGGCCATCTCGTCAACCGGCATAGGTAGCGGACTCGACGTTCAGTCCTTGGTCTCCAAGCTGCTGGAGGTTGAGAAACAGCCCCTCAAACAGCTCCAGACGCGTGGCACCACGCTTTCCAGCAAGGTCTCCTCCTGGGGAACGGTCAAGTCGCAGCTTGCTGCTCTGCAAGATGCCGCTCAGAAGCTGATGGGGCTGACCAGCTGGACCGGTCGAACCTTCAGCTCAAGCAACACCAGCGCACTGACGGGTTCCGCCACGTCCTCGGCAACGGCAGGCTCCTACAGTGTGAATGTCACCCAGCTGGCCAAGGCTCAAGCGGTACGCTCTGCCACAGGGGTGACCGCGGACAGCGCAATCGGACAGTCCGGCAGCCTGGAAATCACGCTGGGCAGCTGGTCCGGCAGCAGCTTCAGCCCAGCAGGCAGTGCGGTAACCGTCAACATCGATGCAGCCGACAACCTCGGTGCCATCGCCACCAAGATCAATGCCGGCAACGCTGGCGTGACCGCCACCGTGGTCACCGCCGACGGCAAGGACAACCTTGTCATCCGCAGCAAGGACACAGGCGCCGCTCAAGGCTTCCAGATCCGCGCCTTTGACGGCAGTGACGCCACAGGCAGCGTCATCACCACGGGAACAGGACTGGGCTCTTTGGCCTATGCAAGCAACTCTGGCGCGATGTATGGTCTGGCCACCATCCTGGCCGGGCAAGACGCATCTGCCACCATCGATGGCATCGTGGTGACCTCTGCAACCAACACCATTTCAGGGGCAGTGCCTGGGTTGACGCTCAACCTGACGGAGACCACGTCCGCCCCGGTGACGGTGACCATAGGCCAGGACACGGAAGCCACGCGCTCGGCCATTCAGGGCTTCGTCGACGCCTACAACACGCTGACCAAGACCCTGGCAAATGCCACCAGGTACGATCAAGCCTCAGGCGCTGCAGGCCCGCTGCAAGGCGATGGCACGGCGATAGGCATACTGAACACGCTCAAGCGGATGGTCGGTGCATTGGGCCCATCCGGGACGTCTTACGCCCGCATGAGTGACGTTGGGCTGGAACTCCAGCAAGACGGCACCCTTCTGGTCAACAACAAGAAACTCACCGCTGCGCTTGCCAACCCTGCAGATTTGCAAAAGTTCTTCTCTGCCACAAGTGGCGACGCAACCAGCACAGGGCTGGCCCGCCGCTTCTACGACTTCGCCTTCGGGGCGAACGCGACCAGCGGTGTGGTGACCGAACGCAACAACGCCTTGCAAAAAGCCATCAAGCGCAACAAAGACGACATCAACCGCTTCAACGACCGCCTGGAGCGAAACGAGGCGCGCCTCTACAAAATGTACACGTCACTCGACAGCAAGATGGCTTCGCTGAACTCCCTCAGCCAGTACGTGGCGCAACAGGTCACCACCTGGAACAAGTCGTCCTGACTTCCAAACGCGATATAACCACCAAAAGCCCCGTTTATCGGGGCTTTGTTTTTGTGGCGGCCAGCAACAATGCTCCTAACACCCGGCCAGATTCGAGTTCTGGCCTGAGTGGCTGAATTCAATTGAATTTTTGAAGGAGCCCATCATGGCCATGAGCATCAACACCAACATCATGTCGCTGAATGCTCAGCGCAACACGTCCGCGACCCAGGGCACCATGGCCACGACCATGCAGCGCCTGTCTTCCGGCTTGCGAGTCAACAGCTCGAAAGACGATGCAGCCGGTCTCGCGATCGCAGAGCGCATGAACACACAGATTCGCGGCATGAATGTGGCCATTCGCAATGCGAATGACGGCATCTCTCTGTCGCAGGTCGCTGAAGGCGGGTTGTCTACCTTGGGCAACATGTTCCAGCGCATGCGTGAGCTGGCGGTTCAGGCCATCAACTCCACCAACCAGTCTGGCGACATTGAAGCGCTGAACCAGGAATACACGCAGCTTGTGGCGGAGGTGGCCCGGACGCTCAGCTCCGTCGAGTTCAATGGGGCACCGATCTTCCAAACCACGGCCGACTATCTCTTCCAGGTTGGCGCGAACGCTGGCCAGACAATCAGTATTTCGGCAACGGACCTCAACCTCAGCACAGCCACTGACATCACGGAAGTGACGACCGGCGGAGCCAGTGCGCTCAGCACCGCAAACGCCGACAACTCTGCGATCTTGACCGCGCTAGACACCGCCATCCAGACCCTGAACGAAACCCGCGCTGTGTTCGGCTCCGTGCAAAGCCGCTTTGAAAACACCATCGCCTACCTGCAGACGGCCGTTGAGAACCAGGCGGCAGCTCGCGGCCGTATCATGGACGCTGACTTTGCGGCAGAAACCGCCAACCTCAGCCGCGCTCAGATTCTCCAGCAAGCAGGCACCGCCATGATTGCACAGGCGAACCAGGTACCCCAAAACGTCCTCCGACTTCTGCAAGGCTAATGAAGACTCAACCGTTCTACATCGACGCGCCCGAATTCGACAGCAACCTTCCCCCGGTTGTCCAGCTGCACACACTGTGCGATCTGCTCAACCGGCTAGGCTTTGCAGCCTACATTCAGTCATCGTGCGCGCGACTGGACGGAACACTCTGGACCCCTCAGCTCACCCCGCAGCTGCAGGCGGCTCATTACCTCGCAGGCAAGGTTCCCATCACGGTATCCCTGAAGCCGGGCACGTCCTCTTCGGTAGGCATCCGAGCAAAGTATTTACCCGAAACACTGCTCGACGACAAAAGCGAAAAATCCTCAGGCCAAATCACCTTAAGTGGCGGCCAGACTGGTGAGTCAGTCGATCTTGATCTTTACGTGCCATGGGTAGACCCTCAGGCATTCAGACCAGCTACCGGTCAGCGCAAAGTGCGCCTCGTTTTCGCCGAACAGTTGCACCTGCAACACGCGAAGGTGCGCGCAGAACATCGACACCTGCAAGACATCTCCCCTTCTGCCGGCGGCCCGCTCGAGCCACGGACACGCGCCGCCCTATTGCAACAGGCGCAGTGCCTGTATGCGTACGAGACCGGCAGCATCGTCACCGAGGCACGGCTGTGTGGCTGCCCGGTGATCTACATTCCTAACGACCATGCACTGAAAACCGCCCCGGAAGGGATGTGGAACGCGCTTGCAACGCGCTGGAACACGGAACTGGATTCGACTGAGGGTGACGCCATTGAGACAGAGCTTCTGGCTTTTCAACAGAAGTACCAGTCCTTGTGCGAGCGCAGTGCAGAGACGATCAAACTGTTTGCCAACCAGGCCCAGGCATTGGCCAACGATTGGAGCACCCAAAACAGCGTTGAAGGCCCCAAGGGCTGGCCGCCAGAATTGCTGGATTCACTGGACAAGTGGATTACCAAGAAGGAGGACCGTGCTGAACGGGCAGACCGTTCCAAATACCTCAGGCTTCAATCCCAGTACCAGAAATGGAAAAAACTCAGTTCGCTGAGAGAAGTCGATGGTCAGATATACGCTGAACACGTGGCCAGCGGCAACCTTACCGCCATAGGGGTCGTCATCTACGCGGAAGGCCACACCATGGAAGATGTCGCCCAGACCCTTGACAGCCTGGGCCAGGGCTTCTTGCAGCCGGCGCACCTGACCGTGGTTGCGCCGTTTTCATCACCCGTCCCCGCAGACGAACTGGGTAGCAACTTCCTCTGGGTGGAGCAGACAGATGGCGATGTCCCACAAGACTGGCTGAAGCCTGAGGGAATGCCCCCCTGGAGCTTATTGATCGAAGCGGGAACCACGCTGGAACCGCAGGCACTGGTCGAGTTCTCGCTGGCCACACAAGCACCAAGCGTTCAGCTGGTCTATTGCGACGACGACGCCCCATCGCCTGACGGAGCGGTTCCTCACTTCAAACCCGACCTGAACACCGAGTGGCTGCGCTGTTTCAACTACCTGGGCAGCGCCATCGGGGTAGAAACAGCATTGTGGAGCAGCTACGCAGGCAACAGCCGCCTCATCAACGCCTATGGGCTGGCTCTTCGTCTTTCATCTAACGCTGGTTCGCAGCCGATCGGTCACATTGACACGGTCTTGGTACACCAGCCTGCCGAATCCACATACCTCCCCCAGCAGCGTGAAGCCGACGAAATCAGGCAGCTGCAAGCGTTTCTGGGCGAGCTTGGACAGAAGGCCAATATCGAGCCCGGCAAGACATGGGGGAATTGGCTGCTCGAATACATCCCCTCGCGCCGCCACACCGTCTCCATGGTGGTTCCAACGGGTATTCAGCTGGGCTACCTCACTTGTCTGCTCGAATCCTTCCGCCAGTTCCGCGCGCCGGAGTTGGCAGAAATCATCCTGGTCACGGACCCCTCTCGGCGCGGGGAGGTGGAACAGGTTGTGGCCCGCACGGATGTCGACATGCCCCTTAGGGTTGTGGAGTACACATCCCACACCAGCGGGTACAACCATGCAGCTGCGCTCAACGCTGGTGCAAAGGAGGCCACTGGCGAGCTCATCCTGTTCATGGATGACGACACCGAATGCCTGCAAGACCACTGGCTGCAAACACTGTGCTCTTACTTCGAGCAACCCGACATCGCCTGCGTCGCTCCGCGTCTGGTGCTCCAGCACCAAAAGGATGCGACCCTCCAGGGTGGCCCCCTGTGGGTTGGAGCGGATGGTCTGTTCCGATCCTACCTTGGCGAACGGCAGTTGCTGGACGAAAAAGGCATGTTCTCCCGCCTTCAGACATCGCAGGACGTGCCGGCGGTGGCTGGCCACTGCTTCGTTACCCGCAAGAAACTGTGGGAAGCGCTGGAGGGCTTTGACGAACATACCTTCAACCTGTTCAACACCGTTGCAGACTACTGCCTGCGGGCACGTCAACAAGGCGGACGCAATGTGTGGACGCCTGTCAGCAATGTGCTGCACCATGGCGGCAAGACCCTTGGCTTCATCCAGCAGGACGCCAATACCGTCTTGGAACTGCGTGAAAGAGCGGTGCTTGAAAAGGAACAATGGACTGCGCGTTGGGTGCAACACCTGGCCAAAGATGGCAGCTACAACCGCCACCTGTCGTTGCACAAACCCTACGAGATCGAGACCGAGATTGTCATAGACTGGCCCCGCGCCAGACACGAGCGGCCAACCGTGCTCGGACTACCCATATCGAGTGGATCCGGTCAATACCGAGTCATCGAACCGCTTCAAGCGTTGCAATACGCAGGACTCGCTCGCACAGCCGTGGTGATGCCTCGCACAGATCGCTCCTATCGCACGCCGACGCCACTGGAAGTCGCACGCACCCAAGCCGACACACTTATCGTGCAGCACAGCATTGGCGACCACCATTTCAGCCAGTTGCGCCAGTACCGCCAGGCCTGCCCCGATCTCTTCATCGTGCAGATGGTTGACGATCTGTTCCGCGACCTCCCCGCGAAACACCATCTGCACCACATACACCGGCGTGAGGGGGAAATGCGGATGCGCAAGGCCTTGAGCCTGTGCGACCGATTGGTGGTGAGCACGCAACCACTGGCAGACGCCTATGGGAAATACTGCCCGGACGTTCGGGTGATGCCAAACTGCCTGGATGAAAACGCATGGGATGGCCTGCGCAAGAAGCCTGGCCAGACCACGCGTCAACGTCTGCGCGTTGGCTGGGCGGGTGCCATGCAGCACTTGGACGATCTGGAAATGATCGCCGACGTGGTCCGGGCACTCGCTGGCGAGGTGGACTGGATCTTCATGGGCATGTGCCCCGACGTCCTGCGTCCATACGTGAAGGAATTCCACCCATTTGTTTCGTACGCAGACTACCCAGCCAAGCTGGCCACGCTGGATCTGGATATTGCCATTGCCCCATTGCAGGACAACCTCTTTAACGAGTCCAAGAGCAACCTGCGCCTGCTGGAGTACGGAGCTATGGGGTGGCCGGTCGTGTGCTCAGACGTCTATCCTTTCCGGACAGAATCACCACCGGCGCTGAAGGTGAAGAACTCATCACAAGAATGGATCAAGGCGCTGAACAGCTTGATACATGACGACCAGCTCAGAGATGAAATTGGCACCAAAATGCATCAATGGGTAAAGGACAATTTCTTCCTATCAAAGCAAGTCAACAAATGGGCAAGCGCCCTGAAAAAAACAAAACCACAACATGAGTGAATTCAATACAATCAACGAAAAAGACATCTTTTTTGTTGTCTGCGCTCCTCCATTCAACAGAAATAGCGGCGGAATTTACGCACTTCACGCGCTAGCAGAAGACATCACAATGCTTGGATGCAACGCAGGCATCCTGACCACAGAAACAAGGCCCGGATCACACGCAAGGGTAATAGATCTCGAATTTTACAATAAGATTGTAAATTCTGGAATGATGGTAGTCTCGATCTATCCAGAAATCATCCACAAGAACACACTGGAGGCAGACTATTCAGTGTGGTGGCTCCTGAACTACCCCGGATTCATAAACAAAACATGGGACGGAAATAGCACCTGGGCCGACAGAGTATGCTGCTTTACCGAAGAACTCGGAAAAGACATCCAATACAACAGCATCCTAACCTACCCACTCTACGATCCGGACTTCTTTCATCCCAACAGAAATGTAGAGAAAACAGAAATTATTTACTACGCAAACAGAATAACAAATACAAAGGGATACACCCCCCCAGACATTCCTGCCACAAAAATACTGACACCCGCATCTAGACTAAATTACAAAGAACTAAGGAGTTTATTCTGGAGAACAAAGATATTTCTCACAAGCGAATGGACCGGGACGGCCATCATCGCCCAGCTCTGCGGGGTTCCCGTGATATTCTTGGAGTCTCCAATTCTACATCCAGGCCTCCACAGTGGACCACATTTTGATTACGGGTCGGCATGGGGATTCACCGAAGAAAGTGTACAATCTGCAACCGAATCATTACCAGAGGTCACAAGAACACACCTCCAGAGAAAGTCAAATTGGACAAACGAATTAAAAAGCGAGGTAAATATATGGATTCAAGAAGTAAAGAATAAGCCCTGACACCCAAGTCGCACACAAAGAATTTTGACATTACAGACCCCACATTCACAAAACCAGCAATTCCGCATCATAACATTCAACCCAGGACAACCCTAACTACCCAACCGGATGGCTTAGATGACTCAAATACCTTACAACCGCCCTTATATGACAGGCACTGAGATTGAGTACATCCAAGATGCCAAACAGCGGAATATGCTGGCGGGCGATGGGTGGTTCACCAAACAATGCCATCAATGGCTAGAGTCCAATACGGGTTCGCACAAGGCCTTATTAACTCACTCTTGCACAGCCGCGCTTGAAATGGCAGCGCTGCTCATCGACGTCCGGCCCGGCGATGAGATCATCATGCCCTCCTACACTTTTGTCTCCACTGCGAACGCCTTTGTCTTGCGTGGCGGAGTACCGGTTTTCGTCGATATCCGCCCCGACACCCTGAACATAGATGAGACAAAAATTGAATCAGCCATTACAAGCCGAACCAAAGCAATAGTTCCCGTTCATTACGCCGGCGTTGGGTGCGAAATGGACGCCATCATGGATATAGCCGAAAGACACTCCATCAGCGTAATCGAGGATTCTGCACAGGGCGTGATGGCAAAATACAAGGGATTACCTCTTGGCGGAATCGGGAATTTAGGTGCATACAGCTTTCATGAAACAAAGAACATCATAAGCGGCGAAGGCGGAGCGCTGCTCATCAATCAACCCAACTACATCAAACAAGCAGAGATAATTCGCGAAAAAGGCACCGACCGGAGTCGCTTTTTTCGCGGCGAGGTGGACAAATATACTTGGCAAAGTATTGGCTCCTCTTTCTTGCCAGGCGAATTGATATCAGCATTTCTCTGGGCACAATTAGAGCAGTCAGAATATATCACCGATCAACGTCTCAAAATATGGAATCGATACAACTCACTCATTGAACCACTTGAGCGAGATGGCCTTTTACGTCGCCCCATAGTCCCAGCCCATTGCGAGCACAACGGGCATATATTTTATGCACTACTAAACACAGATACAGATCGCAATTTGGTCCTGAACAGGATGAAGCAGGATGAAATCCATGCCCTGTTTCACTACATACCTTTACACTCATCTCCAGCAGGCCGCCGCTTTTGCAGAACTCACGGCGAACTGACGAATACTGAGCAACTATCGGAACGCATCATCCGCCTACCCATCTGGATTGGCATGAGCGAATCGGAGCAGACTCGCGTCATTGAGTCTCTCAAATCGGCCATTGAGTTATCCGATTCAAGCCCCCCGATCTTGAAGCACCCATAGCATCAGAACATCACGCCATAGTCCACAAAGAGCCTTCAATCTGATGAACGCACACGTCACCATTCGCAAATTCGAGCCCGCAGACATCGGCACCGTCATTAACCTGCTCCAGGATGTCAGCGACTACCGACCAAATGCAGAAGCCATTCTTTCCCTCGCCGAAGCTTTCGCCACTCAACCAGACTGCCATGCTTGTGTTGCCGTTTGGAACAACAGGTTGGTCGGCTTTGGCTCGGTTTTTGTCATTAGCCGCGTGCGTGGCGGACGCTCCGGAATCGTCGAAGATATGGTTGTGGCAAAAGATATGCGCGGCAAAGGGATTGGTAGGCTGATCCTGAGTGCCCTTCTGGACGAAGCGCGCAAGCTCGGCTGTTTCAAGGTATCCCTTGAGAGCGCAGCGGCAGCTCAACCGTTCTACGCAGCGAATGGTTTCGTAGCCTCTGGCCAGATCATGAAAATTCTGATCCAGGACTGACCTTGCCTCTACTTCGAGACATATAAACCATGGGTTCAAATCAAGTACACCTGGAAATCCCTTGGACCCTTGGACACCAAGGCGAGTAACCTGCTGGTTTGCCAGCTCCTGTCCGGGACGGGATTCAGACCACGGGGACTCTATTGAACGTGGCTTTCTACAGTCACTGGCCCATGCATCTTCGCTGATTTACGTCAACACCATCCAGTATGAACACTGCAGCCAAGAGGCCAGTGAAAACCGGCCGCGAGACCGGGTAAGAGCCATCGCCGTTCAGAGGCAGAATATCGACTTGAGTCATCGCAGCCTGAGACGACATATGCAGAGACCTCCCACCAAACCCTTATCAAGGACCGCGCATGACCACTAGCCACCGCCGCGCCGCGTCCGCCTACCGCAGCATCGGCATCGAGACTCGAGCTGTGGGACATGACCAGCACCAGCTCGTCGCACTCATGTACGAATCGCTGCTGGAAACATTGAATGCCGCCATGGGTGCCATGGCGCAACAGGACATCTCCGCCAAGATCAAGCACATCAACAAGGCCATACGCATACTCCAGGAAGGCCTTTACGCCAACCTGGACCTTGAGCGAGGCGGAGAGATCAGCGCCAACCTCGCGGCGGTGTATGACTACGCCATCATGGCCTTAACACAAGCCAACCTCAAGAACGACACGGCCAAGATTCAGGAGGTCATCGGGATGATCAAGCCCATAGCCGAGGCTTGGGTCCAGATTCGCCAGAACAACGCATCACCAGAACCTGGTACGCCCAAGACCTGAGGGGCACGACGTGCCGATAAACCCGGTTTATCCAGCGCTATTCCAGCTCAACACCGTGCGCGGCATGTCGATATGAATTACAAGAACAAAACTGCCGAACAGAACAGCTGATGACCACATCCCTCTTGACCCAGTACCAAACCATCGAACGCACCAGCGAGCGCATGCTTCTGGCAGCTCGTCAAAGCAACTGGCATGAAGTCAGCCGACTGGAAGAGGTGTGCGGTGAACAGGTGCAGCGCGCCCGCGAACTGGCACGATCTGCCACACTGTCCCCTGCCGAGAAAGCCAGCAAGCAACGCATCATGCTCTCTATCCTGCGCCATGAAGCGCAGATCCGCTCCCTGGCCGAGCCATGGATGTCGGGCCTCAGCCACATTCTTTGCCCTGGGACCGACGCCATGCGTCACTGACATCCTTACATCTTCGTCAAGTTCTGCCAGCCTACGCCGATAAGAATTGCAGGAACACAAAAACACCGCGCAAGGAACGCATCATGCAGACGCTGCTGGACTACTACCAGGCCATCGAAACCACCAGTTCACTCATGCTGAAGGCTGCTGAAGCCGAAGACTGGGACGAAGTGGTGCGCTTGGAAGGCGCGTGCGCGGTGCTGATCGAGCAACTGCGCGAGCGGTCAGGCGCCCTGGATCTGTCGGCTGAAGATCGAGCGGAGAAACACCGCATCATGATGACCATCCTGCGCCACGATGCGCAGATAAGGGAACTGGCCGAACCCTGGATTGACGATCTTGGACGGATGATGCATGTGCAGCATCCCGTGCAACTGCACTGACAAAAAACGGCCCACTCGGGCCGCTTTTTTTACACCTGCATGTTCATCACATCGGTATAAGCCTGCATCATCCGGTTGCGCACATGGAGCGCGGCCTGGAAGCCGATCTGGGCCTTCTGCATGGCCAGCATGGTTTCTTCCAGACTCACATTCGGATTGCCCAGCTGTACCTGGGTCTGCAGCTCCGACGATTTGTTCTGAGCCGCACTCACATTCTGCAACGCCGTCTTGAAGGCGTCACCGAAGCCCCCCTGAACGCCCGCAGCCGCTCCTGCACCCGCCGCCTTTGTCTGGCGCAAGGCTGACAGGTTCGCATTCGTCAAAGGTGTAAGGCGCAGGTCCATGGTGTGGCTCCTTGGAGCAGTACTTTCAGATGGGTCCTATGCTACGGGCGGTGCCCGTCAAACTTAAAGGCGAACAGCGGGCAGAAAACCGGCCTATTTTTGCTTTAGCGCGGCCACATGGCTCCCATAATCTCGCCAGACAGGGCCTGGGAACCTCAAACCGGGCCGGGATTACCGAGCCAGCCACAACATGAACACAGCCGTCGCCGAGATTGAAAGCCCGCTGCCCGCCACACCGTCCAATCCGCTGGTGGCTGGATTCTCTCGCCTGAGCAGCGCACGCAAGCTCTTGCTGGGCGTTGGCGTCCTGGCGATGGTGGGGGTGCTGGCATCCGGTTTCTACATGGCCAACCGCCCGGATTACCGCGTCCTCTATGCCAACCTGTCTGACAAGGACGGCGGCGCGGTGCTCGCGCAACTGTCGCAGTTGAACATTCCCTACAAGCATGCCGATGGCGGCAGCGCCATCCTCGTGCCGGCAGACAAGGTGCATGACACCAGATTGCGTCTGGCCTCGCAGGGCCTGCCGCGCGGATCGACCGTTGGCTTTGAACTGCTTGACACCACCCGGCTGGGCATGACGCAGTTCCAGGAACGCCTGACCTTCCAGCGAGGGCTGGAAGGGGAACTGACCCGCTCCATCACCGCGCTCAGCTCCGTATCGGATGCCCGCATCCACTTGGCATTGCCCAACCAGAACGGTTTCTTCCGCGAGCAGCAAAAGCCTTCCGCCAGCGTGCTGCTGACGCTTTACCCCGGGCGCACACTGGATCGCACCCAGATTGCAGGGATCGTCCACCTGGTGGCCAGCAGCGTGCCCGAGATGAACCCCAAAGCCGTGAGCGTGGTGGACCAGAACGGCAACCTGCTGTCCCAGTCGCCCGACGGCGAATCAGGCGGCCCGGACTCCAAGCAGCTGGAATACACGCGGACCATCGAAAAGATGTACACCCAGCGCATTCTGGACCTGCTGGAGCCCGTGCTGGGCCGCGACAACGTGCGCGCCCAGGTCACAGCCGATGTCGATTTTTCCCTGACCGAGCAGACCAGCGAGCAGCACCGGCCCAACCAGAACGGCGAACCCAGCACCGTGCGCAGCCAGCAGCTGATTGAAGCAGGCGCGGCGGTGGGCCAGCTGCCTGCGGGCGTTCCGGGTGCGGTAGCCAACCAGGCACCGGGCGCCACCACAGCACCGGTCAACGGCGATGCAGCTGCGGTAGGCGTGGTGCCCGGCGCGAACGTGCAAGCTGGCAGCACCGACCCCAACATGCGCCGCGAGCAGGTCATCAACTACGAAGTCGACAAGACCGTGATGGTGACCCGAAACGCCACGGGCACGGTCCGGCGCCTCACAGCAGCCGTCGTCCTGAACCACAAAGCCGGAACCGACCGCCGTGGAGAGCCGACCACCGAACCCATTCCCGCTGAGCAGCTTGAACAGATCACAGCCCTCGTCCGTGAGGCCATCGGATTCAACGCCAACCGTGGCGACTCGGTCAATGTCTTGAACACAGCCTTCACCAAGACCTCTTCCGAGACGGCAGACATCCCATGGTGGAAGCAGCCCGACACCCAGGAGCTGGCACGCAGCCTCGCCTGGCCGGCCGGCATGCTATTGCTGGGCCTCATCCTCTTCCTGGGAATGGTGCGCCCAACGCTGAAGTTGATGAAGACGCCAGCAGAAACCGGCAAAGCCGACACGCCCCAGCTTGATGCCGTGGTTGACGACCAGCCTCAACGCCCCGCTCTGCCCGTACCGGTGCAAAATGAGGTGACGGCCGAGATGCTGCGGCTTGAAGACGCCAAGCGGCTGGCCCGGGAAAACCCGGTCGCCGTGGCCAACATCATCAAAGGCTGGGTCAATGGCGACGCCACGTGACCACACTGGGTAAACAGGCATGAGTGACAACGACGGTGTTCAGGACGCAGCCATCTTTCTGATGTCGCTGGGCGAGGAAGAGGCGGCAGAGGTGTTCAAGCACCTTTCCCCCAAGGAAGTGCAGCGCCTGGGCGAAACCATTGCGCGCATGCGCGCTGTGTCCAAGGAAAAGGTCGACAGCGTGCTGGAGCGCTTCACCAGCGAAGCCGCCTCGCAGAGTTTGCTGGTGTCGGACACCGACAACTACGTCCGTGCCGTGCTGCGCCGCGCGCTGGGTGACGACAAGGCATCGCTGCTGATCGACCGCATCCTCCAGGGCGGGGACGTCTCGGGCATCGAAAGTCTGAAATGGATGGACCCGATCTCCATTGCAGAACTGCTGCGCAACGAGCACCCACAGATCCTCGCAGCCATACTCGTGCACCTTGACCAGGACCACGCGGCCAACATCCTCAAGAACTTCACGGAGCGCACCCGCAACGAGGTAATGCTGCGCATAGCCACTCTTGAGGGCATCCAGCCTACCGCGCTGAAAGACCTGAACGAAGCGCTGTACCAGGTGCTTGCGGGCGGCGACAAAATCCGCAAAAGTTCGCTGGGTGGCGTGCAAACGGCCGCGGAGATCATCAACCTGCTGGGCACCAGCCTTGAGACCAGCGTCGTGGACTCCATCCGCGAGAGCGACCCCGACCTGGCGCAGCGGATCATGGACAAGATGTTCACCTTCGAGGACCTGCTCAAGCTGGACAACAAGGCCATCCAGATGGTTCTCAAGGAGGTTGCCTCCGACGCGCTGGTCATTGCCCTCAAGGGCTCCAGTTCGGAACTCAAGGAAAAGATTCTTGCGAACATGTCCAGCCGTGCGGCCGAAGCGCTCCGGGAAGACCTGGAGTCCCGCGGGCCGGTGCGCCTGTCCGAGGTGGAAGCCCAGCAGAAGGACATCCTGAAGATCGTGCGCCGCTTGTCCGACGAAGGACAGATCGTTCTGGGTGGAGGCGGAGATGACGCCTTCGTCTAACCGGAGCAACCCCTACCAGCGCTTCATTCCACGGGAAGAAGTGCAGGAGGTCTCGGCCTGGCAATTCGAGTCGATGGACGCGAACGCCGCCAAGCCCGATGAAGTGCAGCAGGAGGCGCCCCCCGCCCCCACAGGGGAGCAGTTGGAGGAAGCCCGCCAGCAGGCCTACAACGAAGGTTTCGAGCATGGACGGCAGGTTGGCGCCAAAGAAACACAGGACGCGCTGACCCAGCCCATGCAGCAGCTCATCCGGGAGCAGGCTGCCCACCTGGAAAAGTTGGTCAACAGCACCCGTTCATCGCTTTCGCACCTGGAAGACGCGCTGGCCGCCCAATTGCTGGAGCTGGCTTGCGACATTGCCAGGCAGGTGGTGCGGAGGGAACTCTCCACGCCCCTGGAGGCGATCCGCCCGGTCGTCCAGGAAGCGCTGGCCCTAGCCGTTGAAGACGGACAACCAGCCACCTTGCGCCTGCATCCCAGCGACATGGAGCTCTTGCAAGCCGACATGGGACCCGCTCTGGCCGCCCAGAACGTGCGCCTTTTGTCCGACGCGGCGCTCACACCAGGCGGCTGCGTGGTTGAAAGCGCCCAAGGCACTGTGGATGGCACTGTGGAGCGCCGCTGGACGCGTGCCATCGCCAACATAGGCATGGACCGGCCCTGGAACCCAGGGGAGCAAGCCGATGTCTGACGCGTCGAACCGCTGGGAACAGTTCCTGACCGTGAGCCGCCAGGCCGCCAGTCAGCACACGCCCCTGGAGAGCAGCGGCAAACTCACCCGCCTGGCGGGACTGGTGCTTGAAGCCCGTGGCGTGAAGGCTCCCGTGGGTTCCCAGTGCGTGATCGATCAGCCACAGGACCCCGACACCGCCGTGCTGGCAGAAGTCGTGGGATTCGCCAATGAGCGTGCCTTTCTCATGCCTGCTGGCGACGTTCAGGGCCTGTCAAGCGGCGCCCGCGTGCGGCCGCTCGCCCCCTACCGGCCCCAGCCCAGGCTGGGCCAGGCGCCCAAGCCCATACAGCCGAACGACCGCGGCGTGCTTCGCCTGCCCCTGGGGGCCGGGCTGCTCGGGCGGGTGGTCGACGCTTACGGGAACCCGCTCGACCATCAGGGCCCGCTGCAACAGGTCGACGTCGAACCGCTGGAACGTGCACCCATCAACTCCATGGACCGGGCCCCGGTACGTCAGCCGCTGGACACGGGCGTTCGCGCCATCAATGCCCTGCTCACCGTGGGGCGAGGCCAGCGGATAGGCCTGTTCGCAGGCTCGGGCGTTGGCAAGAGCGTCTTGCTGGGGATGATGGCACGCTTCACCAAGGCCGACGTCATCGTCGTGGGGCTCATTGGCGAACGTGGGCGTGAAGTGAAGGAATTCATCGAAGACATCCTGGGGGCCGACGGCCTGCAGCGCGCCACGGTGGTCGCTGCCCCTGCCGACTCGCCGCCACTCGTGCGCATGCAAGGTGCCCACTACGCCACTGCCATTGCCGAGCATTTCCGCGACGATGGCCTGGATGTGCTGCTGCTGATGGATTCCCTCAGCCGCTACGCCATGGCACAGCGGGAGATTGCGCTGGCCATTGGCGAGCCGCCAGCCACCAAGGGCTACCCCCCTAGCTGCTTTGCCAAACTGCCCCAGCTGGTGGAGCGCAGTGGCAACGGCCCTGAGGGAAAAGGCTCGATCACTGCGTTCTACACGGTCCTGTCCGAAGGTGACGACCAGCAGGACCCGATTGCCGATGCCGCCCGCGCGATCCTTGACGGCCACATCGTGCTCTCCCGCTCGATGGCGGAGTCGGGCGTGTACCCCGCCATTGACGTCGAAGCGTCCGCTTCGCGCGTCATGCACAACGTGGTGACACCCTGGCACTACGACTTGTCGCGCCGCTACCGGCAGGCCTACTCGCGCTACCAGAAGAGCCGCGACCTGATCCAACTGGGCGCCTACGTTCCGGGCAGCGATCCGGAAACCGACCGGGCGATCGCCCTGTTTCCTGGCATGCAGAAGTTTCTGATGCAGGACATGCGTGAGGAAGCCCCCTTCGAAGACAGCGTGTCCCGGCTGGCCAACGCCCTGGGCGAAGACGCCGAGCCCGGCACGGCCGCAAACCGGGCCACGGGAAGAAGCGCGGCAGGCGCAGGAGGTAACCGGCGATGAAAAAACCCGCGCAACTCACCACCGTGCTTGACGTGTGCACCCAGCGCCGCGACGAAGCCCTGCGTGCGCTTGGCGAAGCGCAGCGCGAATGGCAGCAGGCCCAACAACAGATGCTGCAGCTGCAAGGCTATACGGCCGAATCCTTGCAACGCTGGTCGCAGCGTGCCGCCCAAGGGGTCAGCGCGTCCCTGCTGCAAACCCAGCAGCAGTTTCTGGCCAAGCTCGATCACGCCGTGGCCTTTCAGAACGGCGTGCTGCAGCGCCTGCAGCTGCACATCGAGCACTGCCAGCAGCAGGTCGTTCAGGCCGAACGCGATCTGGCCAGCATGCAGAAGTTCGCCGAACGGCGCGAGAAAGCCTGGCAACACGTGCTGCAGCGGCAGGAACAGAAGAGCAACGACGAGATGGCGGCAAACCTGCACCGGCAGGGGCATCAGTCGACCACCACTTGGAAACACACGCCATGAAAGCAGAACACGCCACCACCGCGCGCCAGGAACAGCAGGTCATCCAGCGCAACGCAGCCGCGCAACGCAGTCAGTCACAAGGCAGCGCACAGGCCCAGGCACCGGAAGCGGATCTGTTCGCGCAGTTGCTGCAAGAAAACCTGGCCCCCGTCCAGAACACGCCAGCAGAGGACAGCGCCGCCCTGCCCGGTGATGGCGAAAGCAATGGCAACGAGCCCCTGCTGGAAGACCCGGCACTGGCGGGCCTGGTGCCGCCCAAGGCCCAAGAGCCCACGCCTGCAGAGCAGGCCGCCCCCACCCTCGCCACGTTGCTGCCCGCAACAGCGGCATCCGAGGTCTTGACGAATGAGGAGGACGCACTCAACTCTGCCGCGGCACGGGCGCAGGACAACGCTCCAGCCCGCCCCGGAAGCGAGCCGCCGAGCACCGTTGCACGGAACGCTCGGCCGGGCAACGCCAAAGCGGCTCAACCGGCCACTCCTGCGGTGGCCGCGTCGGCAGAAGGCAATCTGGCGGGCAAGGCCATTGCGGCCACACCAGCCGTACCGGCCGACAATGGCTCCACCGGCTGGCAAACCACGCTGCAGTGGCAGGCCGGTCACGGGCAAGCCATTGCGCCACGCGGCGGCCAAAGCCCCGCGCAGGGCGATGCCGCCTCTACACCAACGGCCTTGGCCGCCGCACCTGCCAGCGCATCGGTGCGCACCGATGCCGGCACCACGGGCGGCAGTGGCGGACCCGACCTGGGCGCCGGCCCGCTTTCATCCCAAGACAGCGGCGCACCTGCCAGCACGGAAACCGACGCCACGGCCACGCAGTCGTTCGCCGAACACATGGACCAGGCCATGCAGGACGCCTTCGAGACATTGGGAGCACAGGTCAGTGTGTGGGCGTCCCAGAACACGAAGCGTGCCGCCATGCGCCTGGACGCCGGACTCCGCGAGGCTCTGGATGTGGACATCACGCTCAAGGACGGCCGGGCACACATCCACTTCCGCACCGACGATGCTCAAGCCCGCGAAGCCATTCGCGCCCAGGCCCAGGGCATTCTTGCCGACCTTCTCGCACGCCAGGGCATGGACCTGGGGGGTGTTTCGGTGAGTGCCCAGGGTGGGCATGGTGACGGACGCTCCGCAGGTCAGCAGGAATCGCCCCCCGGCTGGCGCGGCCTGCACCGGGCGCTGGACCGGGTTCAAGACATGGGCGGCAGTGCCCAGGCGGTGGAAATCAGGCCAGGAAGCCAACGTGCGCTGGACATCTACGCCTGATGACCTTGCCCAACCGCCAAAAAAGCCGGGCATGCCCCGGCTTTTTGCACTTTAGGCGCCCCGGCCCGTGTCCATAATCCCCATGACAGAATAACGTTCCTGGCATCCTGGCACCGACCAGACAACGTTCCACACCGAAGCAAAGGCATCATCCATGGCCGCCAAGCCCCCAGCAGGCGCTGAAAACGCCAAACCGAAGAGCAAGAAACTCCTGATCATCATCATTGGTGTGCTGGTGCTCGCCCTGGCCGGGGCAGGCGCGGCCTTCTTCCTTCTCAAAGGGCACCCTGAAGACGAGGAAGATGGCGCCGAGGTGCAGAAACCCGTCAAGAGCAGCAAGGTCAAGGCACCGCCGCAGTTCATGCCTCTCGAGAACCTGGTGGTCAACCTGGCCGACGAAGGCGGCATCCGCTACGCTCAGGTAGGTGTCACCCTGCAGGTTGCAGACCAGGTCACCGTTGACCGCATCAAGGCGTTCATGCCATCGGTGCGCAGCGGCGTGCTGATGTTGGTGTCGTCTCGCAAGGCCGAGGAACTGCTGCGCCACGAAGGCAAGGAAAAACTTGCCAGCGACATCCTCCAGCTGGTCCGCGAAACCACAGGTACAGCCGTGACGCGCGGCGAAAGCCCCGTTGAAGCGGTGCTGTTCTCCAGCCTGATCGTGCAATAACACGACACCAACCGCCAAGAGACGACCATGAGCGACGCCTTTCTCTCCCAGGACGAGATCGATGCCCTGCTCGAGGGTGTGACCGGTGAAAGCCAGAAGCTGGCCAAGGACGAGCTGCCCAGCGGAGGTATCCGCAACTACGACCTCGCCAGCCAGGAGCGCATCGTCCGTGGGCGCATGCCCACCATGGAAGTCATCAACGAGCGGTTCGCGCGCAACCTGCGCGTGGGCCTGTTCAACTTCATACGGCGCAGCCCCGAGATCTCGGTAGGCCCGGTGCAGGTGCAGAAGTACAGCATGTTCCTGCGCGAGTTGGTCGTTCCGACCAACTTCAACATCATGGCAGTGCGTCCGCTGCGTGGCAGCGGCCTGATCGTCTGCGAACCCACCTTGCTGTTCGGCGTCATCGACAGCCTGTTCGGCGGCACCGGCAAATTCCACACCCGCATCGAGGGCCGCGACTTCTCCCCCACCGAACAGCGCGTCATCAACCGCATGGTGGAAGTGGTTTCGGAAGAGTACAAGAAGGCTTGGAAGGGCGTGTACCCGCTGGAGCTGGCTTACCAGCGCTCCGAAATGCAGCCGCAATTCGCCAACATTGCCACGCCCAGCGAAATCATCGTCAGCACCAGCTTCACGCTGGAGATCGGCGACATCACCGGTTCGCTGCACCTGTGCATTCCCTACTCCACGCTGGAACCCATTCGCGACGTGCTCTACTCCACGCTGCAGGGCGACTCGATCGAAGTGGACAGGCGCTGGGTCAAGCTGCTGAGCCACGAAATCCAGGCCGCCGAGGTGGAACTGGTCGCGGAGCTGGCCCAGTCCGACGCCACCATCGAGCAGCTGCTGGCACTGAAGGTGGGCGACTTCATCGAGCTGGAACGCGAGCGCGTGATCCAGGCAAAGGTCGATGGCGTGCCCCTCCTCGAATGCGAGTACGGCACTCACAATGGCAAGTACGCCCTCAAGGTCGTGCAAACCCTGCGCAGCCAGGACAAGTCCTGGCATGGAGCCCAATATGACAAGTGAAAACGATTCCCCCGACAACGAAGCCCTGGCCGACGATTGGGCCCAGGCGCTGCAGGAACAGGCGTCCACCGACAAGGCACAGGACTTCGCGGCCGGTGCCCCGCACTTCGATGGCGACGTTCCTCCGCCTTCGGGCAACAACGACATCAGCATGGTGCTGGACATCCCCGTGCAGCTGTCCGTGGAACTGGGCCGCACCAAGGTGCCGATCAAATACATCCTGCAACTGGCCCAGGGCTCCATCGTGGAACTCGACGCCCTGGCAGGCGAACCGATGGACGTGCTCGTCAACGGCTACCTCATTGCACAGGGTGAGGTGGTGGTGGTCAACGAGAAGTTCGGTATCCGCCTGACCGACATCGTCACCCCGTCGGAGCGCCTGCGCCGGCTCAGCAAGCACTGACCAGGGCAGATTCACCCATGACTGACTCTTACATGGCTTACGCCCCGGTTCTGGGGCTGCTCGTGCTTCTGGTGCTGCTCGCCTGGGGCGTGCAGTGGATCAAGCGCCGTGTCGCGCCCACGGGCACGGGACTGGGAGCTGAGATGCGCCTGGTCTCGCAGTTGATGCTGGGCCCGCAGCAACGTGTGGTGGTGGTGGAAGTCAACGGCCCGAATGGCCCCGTGCAGCTGACCCTGGGCGTCACCCCCCAGCACATACGAACCCTGCACACCGCCAACCTGCCCCGCGAAGCCGCTGCAGCGGCATCGGCCGCATCCTACAAGAGCGTGGCAGCCAGGATAGACACCCTCCCTGCGGAGCGCGTCGAATGAGAATCTCCCGCTGGTCAGCGGGCCTTGTGCTGGGCGCTTTGCTCGGCACGACAGCCTGGGCACAGACAGCAACCGGTGGCGGCGCCCAGTTGCCGCTCATCATCGGGCAAGGGCCCGGAGGAGCCAGTTACTCGGTCCCCATCCAGACACTGCTGTTCTTCACGGCACTGTCCTTCCTCCCGGCAATACTGCTGATGATGACGTCGTTCACGCGCATCGTCATCGTGCTGTCGCTGATGCGCCAGGCGCTCGGCACCCAGCAGGCGCCGCCCAACCAGGTCATCGTTGGTCTGTCGCTGTTCCTGACCATGTTCGTCATGGGCCCCACCCTGGACCGCGTCTACCAGGACGCCTACAAACCTTACAGCGAAAACGCCATCAGTTTCGAGCAGGCGCTTGAACGTGGCGAAGTCCCCATGCGTGCGTTCATGCTCAAGCAGACACGCCAGTCCGACTTCCAGCTCTTTGCCAACCTGGCCAAGCTGCCACCCGAAGTCACCGCCGAAACGGCCCCCATGCGGGTACTCGTCCCGGCCTTCGTGATCAGCGAACTGAAGACTGCCTTCCAGATCGGCTTCATGATCTTCATTCCCTTCCTCGTGATCGACATGGTCGTGGCCAGCGTGCTCATGTCGCTGGGCATGATGATGCTGTCGCCGGTGCTGGTGGCACTGCCCTTCAAGCTGATGCTGTTCGTGCTGGCAGACGGTTGGAATCTCCTGATCGGCTCGCTCGCGTCGAGCTTCTCGACCTAGTCCACGAGGAACCACGATGAACGCTCAAGATGCGCTGACCATCGGCCAGAACGCGCTGTTCATGCTGCTGACCGTGGCGGCACCAGTGCTGGGAACGGTGCTGGTGGTCGGTCTCGTCATCAGCCTGTTCCAGGCCCTGACGCAGATCAACGAAGCCACGCTTTCCTTCGTCCCCAAGCTGCTGGCTGCGGTCGCGGTGTTCGCCATTGCCGGGCCGTGGATGCTCACCACGCTGGTCGAATTCATCCGGCGCATCCTCCTGGCTATCCCTGATTACGCGGTCTGAAGCCCTCCATGGACGGTCCCATGGTTACCTTCAGCGAGGCCCAGCTCATGGCCTGGGTGTCGCCATTGCTGTGGCCGTTTCTGCGCGTGCTGGCTGTGTTCGCCAGTGCTCCCATCTTCTCGTCCCGCTCGGTGCCCACCCGCACGAAGATCGGGCTGGCCTTCGTCATCGCGCTGTGCATCCAGCCGGCTTTGCCAGACCAGCCTGTGGTCTCGCTGACGGGGCCGCTGGCCCTCGGCACCGTGGTGCAGCAATTGATCATCGGCATCTCGATCGGGCTGGCCGTGCGCATCGTATTCGCAGCCGTGGAGATGGCTGGTGAGATCGTGGGCCTGCAGATGGGTCTGAACTTCGCCGGCTTTTTCGACCCCACCACCAACTCCCAGGCCAGTACAGTGGGGCGCTTCTTCGGCAACATCTCGATGCTGCTCTTCGTCATCCTGAACGGCCACCTGCTGCTCATACAGGCGGTGGCGGCGAGCTTCCACACCTTCCCCATTGGCGAAGGGGCGCTCGACGCCGTACGCACCCTGCGCCTGCACGAACTGGGCGCGGTCATATTCCAGTACGGCCTGTGGATCGCCTTGCCCATGATCGGGATGCTGCTGTTCGTCAACGTGGTGATGGGCATCATCTCCCGCATCGCGCCGCAGATGAACGTGTTCGCCATCGGCTTTCCGCTCACGCTGTCGGTGGGGCTGATAGGCATCGCCGCCACCCTGCCCATGATGGACCGCCCGGTGATGGCGCTGGTCCGCGTCGTCAGCGAACTGTTCCTGGGCGGTTGACGCCGCCCGGTCAGACCAGCTCGTTGCGGATGGCGTAGACCGTCAACTCGGCGTTGTTGCTCAGGCCCAGCTTCTCCAGCACGCGCGCACGGTAAACGCTGACCGTCTTGGGGCTGATCATCAACTCCTCCGCGATCTGGGACAGCTTCTTGCCGGAGGCGATCTTGCGCAATGTCTGCAGTTCGCGCTCGGACAGGCTCTCGTGCAGCTCGCCACCCTCCGGTGAACTCAGGTGGTTCGCCAGCATCTCGGCAATTTCAGGGGTGATGTACTTTCGCCCCTGCGCGACCGTGCGCACCGCCGCCAGCAGGGCTGCCGGATCGCCGCCCTTGTTCAGGTAGCCCACCGCCCCGGCCTTCAGGCAACGGATGGCGTACTGGTCTTCCGGGTACATCGAGACCATCACCGTCTTCACCGGGGACGCCTCTTCCTGCAGCACGGCCAGGATCTCCAGCCCGCTGCGGCCGGGCAGATCCACGTCCAGCAGCAGCACGTCTGGCTTGTGGGTACGCAAGGCCTCGCGCAGCGTGGCGTACC
The DNA here is from genome assembly GCF_054780915.1 of Hydrogenophaga aquatica. Taxonomy (NCBI): domain Bacteria; kingdom Pseudomonadati; phylum Pseudomonadota; class Betaproteobacteria; order Burkholderiales; family Comamonadaceae; genus Hydrogenophaga; species Hydrogenophaga aquatica. The sequence continues at coordinate 83,423 of NZ_BAAGVK010000008.1, forward strand.
CGTCCGCCTCGGCCACCACCTGAACGTCAGTGGCCTCCATCAACGTGTCCTTGATGCCCCGCCGCACCACGGCGTGGTCGTCGCACAGCACCACCTTGATCATGATTTGTTCTCCGTTCCCTGCAAATCCCCACCAGCCTCAAAATCGGACCCCGCCGCCTCGCCACCGGTCAAGGGTATGGAAAGGATCAGCGTCATGCCCTCCCCCTCGCCCGTGACCACATCCAGCCATCCGCCCACGGTCTGCGCCCGCTCCCTCAGCCCCATCAGGCCAAACGACTGCAGCTTCGCCAGATCCGCAGGCCCGGCACCGCGTCCATTGTCGGCAATCTCCAGCGTCAGGTACCCCTCAAGATCGCTCAGCTCCAGTTTCACCTCGGTGGCCTGGGCATGCTTGAGCACGTTGGTCAACGCCTCCTGCGCGGTTCGGTAGGCCACCATCTCCACATCCTTGGCCCACCTTCCTTCAGGCATCCTCCCCTGCCAGCGGACGGAAATGCCCGTCCGGTCGGCGAACGTCTGCACCAGCCACTGCAGCGCCGGCACCAGTCCCTGGTCCAGCACAGAAGGCCTCAGATTCCGCATGATGCGCTGGCTCGCCCCCAGCGCGTGCTCCGCCATGGCCAGCGCGGCATCCACATGCGAGCGGGTTTCGGCGTCCGTCACATGACGCCCGATCCAGGCCAGGTCCAGCTTCACTGCCGCCAGCGACCCCCCGATGTCATCGTGAATTTCACGCGCGATATCGGCGCGCTCACGGTCAATGCTCGCCTGCAGGTGCTCCGTGAGGTGCAGCAGCCTCTGGCGCGACTCGGCCAGCTCGCGGGCCGCGTCAGCCTGCGCGCGGCGCGTCTGCACAAAATCGAGGGCGCGCTGCAACACCATGGGCAGACGCCCCAGGCGGTTCTTGTCGACATAGTCGCTGACGCCCCGCACCATGGCGTCGGCCACGGTGGCCTCGCCGATGGCACCCGAAACAATGATGAAGGGCAAATCCCTGCCGCTGCCCTGCAGCAAGGTCCAGGCGTCCATGCCGGAGAAACCGCCCAGGTGATAGTCGGCCAGAATGGCATCCACGCCCTGGCCGGAGAGCGCCTGTTCGAAATCCTCCAGTGTTTCCACGTGGATCCACTCGCACTCCAGATCACTGCGACGTAATGTATGCCGCACCAGTTCGTGATCGGCGAGATTGTCCTCCAGATGGAGGATACTCAATACTGTCAAAATATCACCTGCGTGTTCAAAAAAGCAACCATAAACAGGACATCTTCCCAATATTTTGGGCCAACTCAGGGAGTCACTCTAGTCTAGACTGCACTTGGCACTTATATTTGGAGGCAGCCCAGTTCCGCAGAAGGGAAGCGTGCGTCAGCATATGGAACCGACACCCAAGCCATCAGCCGAACACCGTCGCTGGCCCCGAGAGGAAGTGACGAAGGTTGAGCCCATCCCCGACCGCTCGGACGAGCCGTCGGTTCAGATGAGCGTGTCCGCCGTAGCAGACCTGCAGGACTCGCTGCTGGTGGCAATGAACGACCTGAAACGTCTGGAGGGTCTCCTGGACCATGCCACGGGGAACCTGCTTGACCGGTTCAATGCCGCCATGCAAGCCCTGGAAGGTCTGCCCGACGACGCCCAGCTCAACACCATCCGTCAAGCCCTGCACCAGGCCGTGACCGAGTTGCAGTTCCACGACATGGCTTCCCAGCTGCTCGTGCACACCGGCAAGGTACTCAAAGGCTGCGCCTACAACATGGCCGAGCAGGCGATGGAGCCTGAAGAAGAGGAAATGGGCGTGGTCGTCACTTATATGCCGAGCAAACCCAACCCGGTGACCCAGAGCGAAATGGACGCCGGATCGATCGAACTGTTCTGACGTCAGTACCAGCCACCAGCTTCATTCAGATATACACAAGGTATTCAAATGCACTCGATTCTCGCTGTTGACGATTCGGCATCCATGCGCAAGATGGTGTCCTTCACCCTGGTGGGTGCTGGCTTCAACGTGGTGGAGGCCGTGGATGGCATCGACGCGTTCGAAAAAGCCCAGAAGCAGAAGTTCGACCTCATCCTCACCGACCAGAACATGCCCAGGCTTGATGGCATCGGTTTGACCCGCAAGTTGCGTGAGCACCCGAACTTCAAGACCACGCCCATCCTGATCCTCACCACCGAATCCAGTGATCAGATGAAACAGGCGGGCCGTGCTGCCGGTGCCACGGGCTGGCTGGTGAAGCCTTTCGACCCCACCCGCCTGATCGAGGTAATCAACAAGGTGATCCGATAAGCGCACCGCCCCCCATCACCCGATCCGCCCCGCCTTCACCGAGAACTCCTCATGGCAGACGACAAGAACGACGGCTTTGACCTGACCCAGTTTTATCAAATCTTCTTCGAGGAGGCGGGAGAAAACCTGGAGCAGATGGAGCAACAACTGCTCAATCTGGATCTGGAAACGGTCGACGACGAGGAGCTCAACGCGATCTTCCGTTGCGCCCACTCCATCAAAGGCGGTGCCGCCACTTTCGGCTTCGAAGATGTTGCCGAATTGACACACCAGATGGAGTCGCTGCTGGACAAGCTGCGGCGGCACGAACTCACGCCCACCATGCCGATGGTCGACGTGCTGCTTGAGGCCTCCGACGCCTTGAAGGGCCTGCTGGCACGCCACCAGGGCCTGGGCGGTGAACCGCCCGAAACCTCCGGCCTGGTTCAGCGTATTCGCGTCCTGGCCAGCGGTGGCACGGCCGCCCCTGCAGCACCAGTGGCGGCCCCCGTGACGGCTCCGCCACCGCCGGCACCTGCCCCCGCGCCTGCCACGCCCGGCGGCATGCCTGCCGCTGCGCCCCCCGGTTCGCCCCGTCGCCTCAAGGCCATCATTGGCCCGCTGGAGAAACCGGAGCTGGCCGACGCGATCAAGGAACTGTTCCGCGACATCGCGGGCCTTGGCACGATCCTGTCGGAACAGGACGACAACGGCCGCAAGGTGTTTGAAATCGACACCACCAGCACGGACGACGACCTGCTCGATCTCTTTGCCTTCCATGTGTCGAAGGACCAGATCGTCTTGCAGGATGCCGCAGCCCTGGCTGCCCCCGCCCCGGCGGCCAGCCCTGAACTACCTGCGGCCAACCACGGCAGCGACCACAGCCACGACATCATCGAACAAGGCTTTGGCCTGTTTGCCGGCGCCCCGGGCAGCCCGATCGCATCCACCACCCTGTCGGAATCCGGCACCCAGATTCCCGCCGAAGACCTGGTTCAAGGTTACGGCCTGTTTCCTGGCGCCCCCGGCAACCCGCTCACTCCCCAGGCACACGCCGAGATCGTGCACGCCCAGTCGGGCATGCAGTCAGGTGGCGCCGCTGTCAGCACCCCGGAATCCAAGGCCCGTGAAGGTGCCAAGGCGGCCCGCGCCGCCACAACCACCCAGCTGGAAACCACGACCTTGCGTGTGTCGGTCAGCAAGATCGACCAGCTGATCAACCAGGTGGGCGAGCTGGTGATCACGCAAGCCATGCTGGCCCAGTACAGCCGTACGCTGGACGCCACGCTGAACCAGCAACTGCTTTCCGGTCTGGCTGACCTTGAACGCAACACCCGCGATCTGCAGGAATCGGTCATGTCGATCCGCATGATCCCGATGTCGGTGGTTTTCAGCCGCTTCCCGCGCATGCTGCGCGACCTGGCCGGCAAGCTTGGCAAGAAGGTGGAACTGATCACCCACGGCGAGGCCACGGAACTGGACAAGGGCCTGATCGAGAAGATCACCGACCCCCTCACCCACCTGATCCGCAACAGCTGCGACCACGGCATCGAATTGCCCGAGGTTCGCGTGGCGGCGGGCAAGCCCGAAACCGGCACCATCACGCTGTCGGCTGCTCACCAGGGGGGCTCCATCCTGATCGAAGTGCGTGACGACGGCAAGGGTCTCAACCGCCAGAAGCTGATCGACAAGGCGCGCTCCAAGGGCATAGACGTGTGGGACGACATGCCCGACCAGGACGTCTGGCAGCTCATCTTTGCACCGGGCTTCTCCACGGCGGAAGTTGTCACCGATGTGTCCGGCCGCGGTGTCGGCATGGACGTTGTCAAGAAGAACATCGCCTCGCTGGGCGGCTCGGTGGAACTCGACTCCTCCGAAGGCTTCGGCATGAGCGTCAAGGTGCGCCTGCCGCTCACGCTGGCCATCATGGACGGCATGACGGTGCGCGTGGCCGACGAGGTCTACATCCTGCCGCTGTCGTCGGTCGTCGAGTCCTTCCAGGTCGAAGCCCGCTCCATCAACACCGTGGCACAGAACGCCCAGCTGGTGAAGGTGCGCGAAGAGTACATGCCGGTCATCGAGATCGACAGGACCTTCCAGGTGCCTCGCAAGGAAGGCGACACCAGCGCCAACAGCATCATGGTGGTGATCGAATCCGACGGCTCGCGGGTCGCCCTGATGGTCGACGAACTGCTGGGCCAGCAACAGGTGGTGATCAAGAACCTGGAAGCCAACTACAAGAAGGTGCCCAACGTGTCAGGTGCGACGATTCTTGGTGACGGCAGTGTTTCGCTGATCCTGGATACGTCTGCCCTGGTGCGCCGTGCCAAACAATGACCTCTGAGGAGAACGCTCAACCATGGCTGTGGCCGAAGTCGATACACAGAACCGCGAGTTCGCCTGGACGAACGCTGACTTCGGGCGCATCAAGGATCTGATCTACAGGCACGCTGGCATCAGCCTGCACGATGGCAAGCACGCCATGGTGTACAGCCGCATCTCGCGCCGCCTGCGCGAGACCGGCCACAGCAGCTTCAAAAGCTACCTGGACTGGCTTGAGAGCAACGGTGGCGACGAGTGGCAGGAATTCGTCAATGCGCTGACGACGAACCTGACTTCCTTCTTTCGCGAAAACCACCACTTCGCCGAGCTTGACCGCGTCATCCGGTCGGGCCCTGCTGGCCACGAATGGAAGATCTGGTGCAGCGCGGCCTCCACTGGCGAAGAACCCTACTCCATCGCCATCACGCTGGCAGACGCGCTGGGCATCAACGGCAATTTCCGCATCTGGGCCAGTGACATCGACACCAAAGTCCTCGACAAGGGCGCCCAGGGTATCTACAAGCTGGAAAACATGAAGAACGTGTCGTCCAGCCAGTTGCAAAAGTATTTCCTCAAGGGCAAGGGCGGCAACCAGGGCTTGGCAAGGGTCAAGCCGGACTTGCAGAAACACATCCAGTTCTTCACCCTCAACCTGATCGAGGAAAACTGGAGCCTGAAGGAACAGTTCGACGTGGTGTTCTGCCGCAATGTGATGATCTACTTCGACAACGTGACACAACGTCAGGTCCTTGCACGCATCCACCGTTTGATGAAACCCAAGGGAACGCTGTTTGTCGGCCATGCCGAAAACTTCAGCGACGTGCGCAACCTGTTTGCGCTGCGTGGCAAAACCGTCTACGAAAAAGTGTGAATCCCATGCACAACAGCGTCGCACACCTGCAGACCCTGAAGTCGCAGCCCAGAAAGCCGGGTGAGGCGTCCTTCTTCTTCCACGACCAGCATTTCCGCTACAACGCGGCCAAGGTATTGCCCGGGGAGTACTTCGTGTCGAAGGAAGACATCGTCATCATGACGGTGCTGGGCTCGTGCATTGCCGCCTGCGTGTGGGACTCCCGCCTGCGCATCGGTGGCATGAACCACTTCATGCTGCCGGAGGGCGGAGGCGATACCTCTGGCCGCTACGGTTCCTACGCCATGGAACTGCTGATCAACGAGCTGATCAAAATGGGCTCATCCCGCGAGTACATGCAAGCCAAGGTATTCGGCGGCGGCGCTGTCATATCGGGTTTCACCACCATGAACGTCGGGGAACGCAACACGAAGTTCGTCCTGGACTACCTGGCCACCGAGCGCATACCGGTGGTGTCCAAGGACGTCCTGGACATTTACCCACGCAAGGTGGTTTTCTTCCCGGTGTCCGGCAAGGCCATGGTGAAGCGGCTGGCCCATGCACACCCCGACACCCTCGAAACCCAGGAGCGCCAAGGCAACGCGGCCAAGGTGGTGCAATCCACGGCTGGTGGTTCTGTCGACCTCTTCTGACCTCATTCTCCCTGTTCTCCTGCATGAGCAAGATCAAAGTGGTGGTGGTTGATGACTCCGCGCTGGTGCGCAGTCTTCTCACCGAAATCATCAACAAGCAAGCAGACATGGTCTGCATCGGCGCAGCCAACGACCCTCTCGCAGCACGCGAGATGATCCGCGAACTCAACCCCGATGTCATCACGCTGGACGTGGAAATGCCCAAGATGGACGGGCTCGAATTCCTCTCCCGCCTGATGCGTCTGCGCCCGATGCCGGTCGTCATGGTGTCGACGCTGACCGAACAGGGCGCCGACATCACGATGCGCGCACTGGAGATGGGGGCGGTGGATTTCGTGGCCAAGCCGCGCATTGGCGTGTCGAGCGGCTTGCGTGAACTGGGCGATGAAATCGTCGAGAAAATACGGATCGCGAGCAAGGCCCGCGTGAGCCGCCATGTGGCATCGCCCGCCCCGGCGGGCTCGGTCAAGGAAGAAGGTGCTGCCCCGCCCCTGCGGGTGATGCACCGCCTGTCTTCGACCGAGAAGGTCATCTGTATTGGCGCGTCAACCGGTGGCACCGAGGCCATCAAGGAAATTCTGGTACACCTCCCCTCGGACTCGCCCGCCATAGTGATCACGCAGCACATGCCGGCGGGGTTTACCTCCAGTTTCGCGGCGCGGCTGGACTCGCTGTGCAAGATCCGGGTGTCGGAAGCCCGTGACGGGGAGCGCATTCTGCCGGGTCACGCCTACATCGCGCCCGGGGGCAAACAGTTCCACATCGAGCGCAGCGGTGCCAACTACGTCGCCGTGGTTGACGACGCCGCGCCAGTCAATCGGCACAAGCCGTCGGTGGAAGTGCTGTTCAAGTCCTGTGCGCGGGTGCTTGGCCCCAACGCCATCGGCGTCATGCTCACGGGTATGGGGGGCGACGGTGCCACGGCCATGCGCGAGATGCGCGATGCCGGCAGCTACAACTTCGTTCAGGACGAGGCCAGCTGCATCGTGTTCGGGATGCCCAAGATGGCCATACAGGCCGGCGCGGCTGACGAGGTATTGCCGTTGAACCGTATCGCCCAGGCTTTGATGGACCGCATCAACAGCACGGGTGGCGTGCGCCACCGCATCTGACGCATCAAGCCTGGGTATTCACCACCTGACCGGGCGGGCGGCCGCCCTCGGCCACGCTCTGGGTCGCCACGTAGGTGTCCGTCAGACCTGAGCCCTTGTCCTGGGTAGAGGGCGCCTGCTCCACGGTCTTCTCGGCGTAACCGGCCACACGCGCCGCGGCGGCGGCGCGCGCTTCCTCTCCAATCAGCACGTCAACCGCGGCGCGGCTGGCCGCCCACATGTTCGGCAGCAGCTCCTTGATCTGTGTGTCCATCGCTTCCTGCACGGGGCTCCGGTACGCCTCAGGCAGCTCGCCCTTGTAGCGTTGCAAATCGCTGTTCTTGCGAGCTTCCGCCTTGTCCGCTGCATCCGAAGACGCCTCGGCTTGCGCTGCCTGACGGGCCGCCCGCCCCTGCCGGGCAGCGGCAGGAGGCTCTTGCGCCACGGCAGGCGCGGGCTGGCCGAGCCCGCTGCGCTCCGGCGCTTGCGCGTTGTTCGGCATGTCCGGGCGCATGGCCTCGGCTGTCGGCTCGACCGGCGGCATGGCACTGGGCACATAGGCGGCCTGAACCCGCCCGGGGTCTCCCGAGGCTCCCGCAGCCGCAACCGCCTTGGCGTTGTCAGACGACACCGCATCACTGGTCTTGGTGGCCGTGACCGGTTGCACTTTGGTCGTGGGAGCCTGCTGTGGCCAAGGCATGACCCCAATCGAAGAAATGGTCAACATCGTGAACTCCCCCATCAGAGTTTCAAAAACGGGGAGGGATTCCCCCCGTTCTCCCCAGCTATCGACTTTCTAAAGCAAAACTTTAGGGGTGTTTCGATACTTTTTCAAGAAATCAGAAACCGTAAAATGTGCGATGGCAGACACGGTCCATGCCTACCAGGACCGACAATTCCAACATTCACAAGGTTTCAACATGTCCGTGATCCCCTCCATGGCCGACCGCGACGGCAAAATCTGGATGGACGGCCAGATGGTCGACTGGCGCGACGCCAAAATCCACGTGCTCACCCACACGCTGCACTATGGCTGCGGCGCCTTTGAGGGCGTGCGTGCCTACAACACGGTCAACGGCACGGCCATCTTCCGCCTGGAGGAACACACCCAGCGCCTGTTCAACAGCGCCAAGATCCTGCGCATGAACATTCCCTTCACCCAGGAACAGGTGAACGAGGCGCAAAAGGCCGTGATCCGCGAGAACAAGCTGGAAAGCGGCTACATCCGTCCGCTGACCTGGATCGGTGACAAAAAGCTGGGCGTGTCGCCCAAGGGCAACACCATTCACCTGATGGTCGCCGCATGGGCCTGGGGCGCCTACCTGGGCGAAGAAGGCATGAAGCGCGGCATCCGCGTGAAAACCAGCAGCTACACCCGCCACCACGTCAACATCACCATGACGCAAGCCAAGGCGGTGAGCAACTACACCAACTCCATCCTGGCCAACATGGAAGCCACCGACGAAGGCTATGACGAGGCCCTGCTGCTCGACAGTTCGGGCTTCGTGTCCGAAGGCGCGGGCGAGAACATCTTCGTCATCAAGAACGGCGTGATCTACACGCCCGACCTGTCGGCCGGCGCGCTCAACGGCATCACCCGCAACACGGTGTTCCACATCGCCAAGGACCTGGGCCTGGAGATCGTGCAAAAGCGTATCACCCGCGACGAGGTGTACATCGCAGACGAGGCCTTCTTCACCGGCACCGCCGCTGAAGTGACCCCGATCCGCGAACTGGACCGCATCGAAATCGGTGCGGGCAGCCGCGGCCCGATCACCGAAAAGATCCAGAGCGCGTTCTTTGACATCGTCAACGGCCGCAACCCCAAGTACGCCCACTGGCTGACCAAGGTGTGAACATGAGCCAAGCTGTCATCGAACTGGCCGCCAAGGACCTCAATGCTCACGGCGGTGTTTTCTGCCCCAGCCCGCTGGCTGACATGAAGCTGTGGAGCAGCCACCCCAAGGTGTACCTGGACGTGGCCAAGACCGGGGAAGCCCGTTGCCCCTACTGCGGCACGGTGTACCGCCTGAAGGCGGGCGAGGTGGTGGCCCACGGCCACTGACCAGAAAGAACGGCCCCGAGGGGCCGTTTTTCTTTTCAGGAGACGATGTAGGCGCCGGAGCCGGTGGACAGCAACTTGCCGTCCGGCCCGTGAAAGCCCATCCGCGTGGATGCCACGCGGGAACCCAGGCGCAGCACCTCGGCACGCAACTCGAAGAACTCCCCAATGCCAGGGCGCAGGTAATCGATGCGCAAGTCAATGGTACCCAGCTTGGCGAAGCGGTGCAGGCGCTGCTCGGGCGATTCGTCCATGTGCCGCGCACCGATGGCAGCCATCACCGCCAGCCCACCCATGGCGTCGAGCCCGGCGCTGATGACGCCACCATGGATGCGGTTGTAGGCGTAGTGGCCCACCAGTTCGTTGCGCATGTCTATGCGCGCGGTCACCAACTCAGGGGTGATCGACGTGATCTTGAGGCCGAGCACGGTGTTGAAAACGATCTTCTGCTCGAAGATCTCGCGCACACCTTCAACGAATTCCGGCTCGAAGACGATGGGTTGCGCGGGCGGGTGAACGATGGACTTGCTCATGAGGCGGTGCTCAGTTGAAGTTCGGCGCGCGCTTTTCCAGGAAGGCGGCGAATGCCTCCTTCGCAGCTGGCTCGCGCAGCATGCGCCCGAACACCGCCCCTTCTTCCGACATGGTCTGCAGCACCTGTGCCTGTTGGCCTTTCTTCATCAGGCGCTTGGTTTCCACCAGCGAACTCAGGGGCTTGGCCGCCAGCTTGCGTGCCACGCTCTGGGCATAGGCGTTGGCTTCGGACGGCGGCAGCACCCGGTTGACCAGCCCCACCTCCAGCGCGGCCTCGGCATAGAACGCCTCACCCAGCAACAACGCCTCGGCAGCCCGGTGATAGCCAAACATCTGCGGCCCCAGCAGGCTGGACGCCCCCTCGGCGCACAGCCCCAAATTGACGAAGGGCATGGAAAACGCCGCGTTGTCACCCGCATAGACCAGGTCGCAATGGAACAGCATGGTGGTGCCGATGCCCACAGCCGGGCCGCACACTGCCGCCACCAGCGGCTTGGGGAAGGCGGCGATGTTGCGCAGGAAGCGGAACACCGGCGCATCTTCACCCGCAGGCGGGGTGTTCAAAAAATCAGCGATGTCGTTACCGGCACTGAAGATGGACTCGTCGCCCTGCAGCACCACGACACGCACTGCGGTATCGGCCTGCGCCTGCTCCAGGGCATCGGCCAGCGCGCCGTACATGGCTGCCGTGAGGGAGTTCTTGCGGGCCAGGCGGTTGATGGTCAGCGTCATGACGCCGTTTTCAACATGGCTGAGGATGTCGGACATGCGGTGTGTCTCCTGAAAAACTCTATGAATCCGTCTGGCTGGCGACCAGATGTGAAAAGGGCCCGGTCGAGCGGGCCCGTAAAGGGAGTGCGGCGGGCGGTCAGACCCGCTCGAAGATGCCTGCGGCGCCCTGCCCCATGCCCACGCACATGGTCACCATGCCGTAGCGCTTATTGTGCCGTCGCAGCGCGTGCACCACTGTCGCGGAACGGATAGCCCCCGTGGCACCTAGCGGGTGGCCCAGCGCGATGGCACCGCCAATGGGGTTGACCTTGGCCGGATCCAGCCCCAACGAGTTCATCACCGCCAGGGACTGCGCCGCGAACGCCTCGTTCAGCTCGATCCAGTCTAGGTCGTTCTGGCTCAGGCCGCCAGCCTTGAGGGCCGCGGGAATGGCCTCGACCGGGCCAATACCCATGATGTGCGGCGGCACGCCACGGCTGGCGTAGCTGACGAAGCGGGCCAGCGGCGTCAGGCCGAAACGCTTGACGGCGGATTCGCTCGCCAGGATCAACGCACCGGCGCCGTCGGACGTCTGCGAGCTGTTGCCCGCGGTGACGGAACCCAGGCCGGTGGGCGTGCCGTCGGCCCTGCGCGGAATGGCGAACGCGGGCTTGAGCTTGCCCAGCCCTTCCAGGGAGGTGTCGGGGCGCGCGCCTTCGTCCTGCGTCACGGTGCGCTGGCTGTAGCGGACTTCACCGCTGGCCAGGTCCAGCTGGCGCTCGGTGATCTCGACCGGCGTGGTTTCGTCAGCGAACTCGCCAGCGGCCTGCGCCTTGAGGGCGCGCTGGTGCGACTGCAGGGCGAAGGCGTCCTGTGCTTCGCGCGTCACCTTCCATTGCTGTGCCACCTTTTCGGCGGTCAGGCCCATGCCGTAGGCAATGCCGTAGTCTTCCACGTTGTCGGTGTTGGCGAAGATGGTGGGCGACAGGCTGGGCGAGTTGCCCATCATGGGCACCATGCTCATGCTTTCCACACCAGCGGCGATCATCACGTCGGACTCGCCCACGCGTATGCGGTCGGCGGCCATCTGCACCGCGCTCAGACCAGAAGCGCAGAAGCGGTTGACGGTGATACCGCCCACGCTCTTGGGCAGGCCAGCCAGCACCGCGCCCACGCGCGCCACGTTCAGACCCTGCTGCGCCTCGGGAATGGCGCAACCGCAGATCACATCTTCAATGGTCGCAGGGTCCAGGTTGGGCACCTGCGCCAGAGCAGAACGCAGCACGTGTGCAAGGAGATCGTCGGGCCGCGTGTTCTTGAAGTAACCGCGGTGCGATTTGCCGATGGGCGTGCGGGTGGCCGCGACGATGTAGGCGTCTTGAACTTGTTTCATCTCGGGTCTCCGCTTCAGTTGCGCAGGGGCTTGCCGGTGGACAGCATGCCCAGGATGCGCGCTTGCGTCTTGGGGTGCACGATCAGGCTGCAGAAGGCCTGACGCTCCAGCTTCATGAGGTATTCCTCGCTCACCAGGGTGCCGGCTTCGACGTCACCGCCAGTCAGCACGTTGGCAATCAGGCCAGCGATGTGGAAGTCGTGCTGGCTGACGTAGCCACCATCGCGCATGTTCACAAGCGACCCCAGGATGGTGGCCTTGGCCGACCGGCCTGCCGCAGGGAACAGGCGCTTGAGCGGCGGACGGTAGCCGCCGTTGGCCATGGCCTTGGCTTCTGCAATGGCCACGTAGAGCAACTCATCTTTGTGGGGCACGACGATGTCACTGTCCAGCAGGTAGCCCAGCTTGCGGCTTTCCAGCGCGCTGGTGCCCACGGTGGCCATGGCGGCGGCCTTGAAGCCTTCGGTCAGGAAGGGCAGCAGGTCGTTGCCGTTGGACGTCTTGGCGTTTTCGGCCGCGCGGCGGGCGATGTAGGTGAGGCCGCCCGCACCCGGCACCAGGCCCACGCCCACTTCCACCAGGCCGATATAGCTTTCCATGTGGGCCACACGGCGGGCGCAATGCACGGCCAGCTCGCAGCCGCCGCCCAGCGCCATGCCACGCACGGCGGCCACGGTGGGAACCTGGGCGTAACGCAGCTTGAGCATCACGCGCTGCATCTCGGCTTCCACGTCCTCAATGGCAGCAACACCTGCCGCGATGAACGCGGGCATCACGGCCTGAAGGTCGGCACCCACGCTGAAGGGCTCATCGCCAGACCACACCACCAGCCCCTGGTACTGCGCCTCGGCCAGGTCAACGGCGCGGCTCAGGCCTTCGGTCACGCCGGGGCCGATCGCGTGCATCTTGCTCTTGATGCTAGCAATCAGCACTTCATCGTCCAGCGTCCACAGGCGGATGTCGGCGTCTTCGTGCAGGGTCTTGCCTGCGGTCTCGAACACAGGGGCGTTTTCACCCAGCAGTTGCTCGCGGAAGATCTGGCGCTGGTACACCAGCAAGTCGCGCTTGGGCTGGAACTGGCCGGTCGTGGGGTTCCAGGAGCCTTCCGGCTGGTGCACTCCACCACGCTCGGCCACGGGGCCCTTGAACACCCACTCGGGCAGGGGCGCGTTGCACAGCGCCTTGCCCGCATCGATGTCCTCCTGGATCATCTTGGCCACTTCCAGCCAGCCTGCTTCCTGCCAAAGTTCGAAGGGGCCCTGCTGCATGCCAAAGCCCCAGCGCATGGCCTGGTCCACGTCACGCGCGGTGTCGGCAATGTTGGACAGGTGCACGGTGGCATAGTGGAAACCGTTGCGCAGAATGGCCCACAGGAACTGGCCCTGAGGCCCTTCTGCGTTGCGCAGCAGCTTCAGGCGCTCGGCGGCGGGCTTCTTGAGCATGCGGCCGTACACCTCGTCGGCCTTCTGGCCTGCGGGTACGTAGTCCTTGCTCTCCAGCTCGAAGCGCATGATGTCGCGCCCCACCTTCTTGAAGAAGCCGGCCTTGGTCTTCTGGCCCAGGTTGCCCAGTTCGATCAGGGTCTTGAGCACTTCGGGAGTGCCAAAGCTGCCATAGAAGGGGTCGGTCTCGGCGCTCAGCGTGTCCTGCAGCGTCTTGATGACGTGGGCCATGGTGTCCAGGCCCACCACGTCGGCCGTACGGAAGGTACCGCTGCTGGCGCGGCCCAGGCGCTTGCCTGTCAGGTCGTCCACCACGTCGAAGGTCAGGCCAAAGCGTTCGGCCTCTTTCATGGTGGACAGCATGCCCGCAATGCCGATGCGGTTGGCCACGAAGTTGGGCGTGTCCTTGGCGCGCACCACACTCTTGCCCAGGCCGGTGGTGACGAAAGCCTCAAGCTGGTCCAGCACATGCGGCTGGGTGGACGGTGTGGCGATCAACTCCACCAGCGGCATGTAGCGCGGCGGGTTGAAGAAATGGATGCCGCAGAAACGCGGGCGCAGCGCTTCGGGCAGGGCCTCGGACAGCGCACCGATGGACAAACCCGAGGTGTTGGAGGCCAGCAGCGCGTTGTCGGCCACGAACGGGGCGATCTTGGCGTACAAGTCACGCTTCCAGTCCATGCGCTCGGCAATGGCCTCGATGACCAGATCACAGCCGCGCAGCAGCTCCAGGTGCTCTTCGTAGTTGGCAGCCTGGATCAGATCGGCATCATCGGCCACGCCCAGGGGGCTGGGCTTGAGCTTCTTGAGGTTGGCGACAGCCCTGGTGACGATGCCGTTCTTGTCATTTGACTTGCTGTCGGGCAGGTCGAACAGAATGACGGGCACCTTGCAGTTGACGAGGTGCGCGGCAATCTGCGCCCCCATCACGCCAGCGCCCAGCACGGCGACTTGTTTCACGGTGAAACGGGACATGGGTTTTCCTTGGGTTGTGGGTGGCCAGCGCGCTTATTGCACGCGCACCCAGGTCTGGGTACGGCCAATGAACAGCACGGAACCACGGACATCGAGCTTTTTGCCGCCTTCGACCGGTGTCATGCGCAGGTTGTAGGACTTGCCGTTCTCGGGGTCGAGAATCTGGCCGCCTTCCCACACATCCTTGCCATCCACCTTCTTGGCGCCACGGATGATCTCCAGGCCGATCAAGGGCTGGTCCTTGCGGTCGTCGGTGCATTCGGTGCAGCGGCGCGTCTGGTCAGCGCCCTTGCGCAGCAGCTTCTCGATGCGCCCCGTCAACACACCACCGTTGTCGGTGATGACGATCTCGCTCTTGACCTCCTTGGTGTCGTCATCGATGCTGTGCCAGCGGCCCACAGGCGTGCTCTGCGCCAGCGCCTGGGAAGCCAGGGCGGTCAAGGCCAGTGTCGTGATCAAGGCGTGGCGGCGGAAGTGCTTTGTCATGGCTCGTGTCTCCTGTGTGTGAGTCGCTTGATCAGGCCAGCGCGGCGTCGGTGTCCATCAGTGCGCGGCTGCCAGCACGGGCGGTGCGCATGAGGGTGGCCGTCTCTGGGAAGAGCTTGGCGAAGTAGAAACGCGCAGTCTGCAGCTTGGCGGTGTAGAACGGGTCGGTGCTGCCTGCGCCGATCTGTTTGAGCGCCACCGACGCCATGCGTGCGAAGAAGTAACCGAACACCAGGTGGCCTGCCACGCGCAGGTAGTCCACGGCGGCAGCGCCCACTTCGTCGGGGTTCTGGAAGCCCTTGAAGCCGATTTCGGTGGTGAACTTGGTCATCTGCTCACCCAGGTTGGCCAGCGGGTTGATGAACTCGGCCATCTTCTCGTTGACGCCCTCTTCCATCACCAGCGCACCCACCAGCTTGGCGAACTTCTTGAGCGTGGCGCCGTTGTTGGCCAGCACCTTGCGGCCCAGCAGGTCCAGGCTCTGCACGGTGTTCGTGCCTTCGTAGATCATGTTGATGCGGGCATCGCGCACGTACTGTTCCATGCCCCATTCCTTGATGTAGCCGTGGCCGCCAAAGACCTGCTGGCACATCACCGTGGCGTCAAAGCCGTTGTCAGTGAGGAAGGCCTTGGCGATGGGGGTGAGCAGCGCGAGCAGCTCGGCGCTGTCCTTGCGCACTTTTTCGTCGGGGTGGTGCAGTTCCTTGTCCAGTTGCAGGGCGCAGAAGGTCAGCAGCGCACGGCCGCCTTCGGCATAGGCCTTGGCCGTCAGCAGCATCTTGCGCACGTCGGGGTGCACGATGATGGGGTCGGCCGGCTTGTCCTTGGCCTTGGGGCCAGACAGCGAACGCATCTGGATGCGGTCTTTGGCATAGGCCAGCGCGTTCTGGAAGGCCACCTCGGTCAGGCCCACCGACTGGTTGCCCACGCCCAGGCGGGCGGCGTTCATCATCACGAACATGGCCTGCAAGCCCTTGTTGGGCTGGCCCACCATGGTGCCCACGGCGCCATCCAGAATCATCTGCGCGGTGGCGTTGCCGTGAATGCCCATCTTGTGCTCCAGGCCGCCGCAGTAAATGGCGTTGCGGTCGCCCAGCGAACCGTCTGGGTTGACGTGGAACTTGGGCACCAGGAACAGGCTGATGCCCTTGCTGCCCTGCGGCGCGTCGGGCAGGCGGGCAAGCACCAGGTGCACGATGTTCTCGGCCAGGTCGTGCTCACCGGCGCTGATGAAGATCTTCTGGCCGGTGATGCGGTAGGTGCCATCGGCCTGCGGTTCGGCCTTGGTGCGCAGCAGGCCCAGGTCCGTGCCGCAATGGGGTTCGGTCAGGCACATGGTGCCAGTCCACTCGCCGCTGGTCATCTTGGGCAGGTAGACGGACTTCTGCTCGGGCGTACCGTGCGCGTGCAGGCACTCGTAGGCACCGTGGCTCAGACCGGGGTACATGGTCCAGGCCTGGTTGGCGCTGTTGAGCATTTCGTAAAAGCAGCCATTGACCACAAAGGGCAGACCCTGGCCGCCATATTCGGGGTCGCAGCTCAGCGCGGGCCAGCCACCTTCCACGTACTGTTTGTAGGCTTCCTTGAAACCCTTGGGGGCCTTCACCTCGTGGGTGGTCTTGTCGAGTACGCAACCCTCTTCATCGCCGCTCAGGTTCAGCGGGAAAGCCACTTCGGCTGCAAACTTGCCGCCCTCTTCCAGCACGGCGTTGATGGTGTCGGCGTCCACCTCGGCGTGGGGCGGGCAGACCTTGAGTTCGTCAACAACGTTGAACACTTCGTGCAGCACGAATTGCATGTCGCGCAGGGGCGGGTTGTAGCTGGGCATGGCTGTCTCCTGAAGGCAGAAATGGAATGGAAAAACGGGGAAACGGTGAGCCGAAACGCTCAGGGAGCGTTGCGGGCGATGATGTTGTCGAAGCCCTGGCGCGCGCGCTGCAGGCCCTGCGGATTGCGCAGGAAGCGCGCCTCGTAGTGCAGCGCCAGGATCAGTCCATGAATCTCGAAGGCGATCTGGCCGGCGTCGGCGTCGGCATGCAGGTGGCCTTCCGCGACGGACTGCTCCACCGCGCGGTGCATGGCCGCCTGCCAGGTGTTGACGGTGGAAACGAGCACGTCGCGCACCGGGCCCGGCCGGTCGTCGAATTCGACCGCGCCACTGATGTAGATGCAGCCCGAATCGATCTCGGTGGAGGTCTGGCGCATCCAGTTGTCGAACAGGGTACGCAGGCGCGGCAGACCGCGTGGCTGCTGGAGCGCGGGCATGAACACGTCGCGCTCGAATCGCTGGTGGTATTCGTTGACCACCGAAATCTGCAATTCCTCGCGGGAACCGAAGTGGGCGAACACGCCCGACTTGCTCATTTGCATGATTTCGGCAATTGCCCCGATACTCAAGCCTTCAAGGCCCACTTGAGACGCCAGGGCAAGGGCCGCGTCAACGATGGCAGCCTTGGTCTGCTGCCCCTTGTGCATGGGTTTGCCTGAGGCCTGGGTGGCCCCGGCCGTATCGGCAGAGCGGAGTCGGCGGACGTTGGTCATGTTTTCCAGAAAATAAAACGAACGGTCGTGCTATTTTATGGACGAACATGTCTCCGTCAAGTACCTGAGCACATCTTTTTCAAAAAATCAGATCAGTCGGGCAACAGCGCCAGCAGACAGGCGTCCAGCTGTTCCGTTGGGCTTCGCTTAAAACCGCTGCGGGCGTAGCGCTGCAAACGGCCCATGACAAACGCGGTAAGCACGGCCCCCAACGCCACGGCATCTACCCGGTCAGCCTCGCGCAGGCGCTGCTTGAAGGCGGACTCCAGCTTGTCGAAAAGCAGGTTCATGCGCGCCTGCAGGCGCTCGTTCTCCTGCACCAGCGCGTCACCCGCCATGACACGGGCCATGCCCGGGTTGCGCTCGGCAAACTGCAAGACCATGGCTATCACCAGGCGCACCTGACGCCAGGGCGTGGGTTCGCGTTCGTCAATCTGCTGGATCAGCCCGAACACGCTCTGCTCGATGAAGTCGATCAAGCCCTCGAACATCTGGGCTTTGCTGGCGAAGTGCCGGTAGAGGGCAGCCTCGCTTACCGCCAGACGCGCGGCCAGGGCCGCCGTGGTGACGCGCTCGCCACCCGGCTGCTGCAGCATCTCGGCCAGAGCCTGCAGTATCTGCAGACGGCGCTCTCCGGGCTTGGGACGCACTCGCCGTGCGGGCGCAGCCGCCTCGTCAGGAAGGGCGGCCGGGCTCTCGGCCACCGCCATCTGGGAATCGTTCATCTTCCACCTCCTCCTGTCGGTCCGGCGCCCACCCGCGCCTGCCAGGCCCCTCTGCCGCTCTTCGCTCAGTGCGAGCGGATCATCGTGCCATAGGCCTGGTCACTCAGAATCTCCAGCAGCATGGCATGCGGCACACGGCCATCAATGATGTGCACGGCGTTCACACCGCTCTTGGCTGCGTCCAGCGCACCGGCGATCTTGGGGATCATCCCGCCACTGATCGTGCCATCGGCCACCAACTCGTCAATGCGCTTCATGGTGAGTTCGGTCAGCAGCTTGCCGTCCTTGTCCAGCACACCCGGGATGTTGGTGAGCATCAGAAGCTTCTCGGCCTGCAGCACGGTGGCCAGCTTGGCGGCCACCACGTCGGCGTTGATGTTGTAGCTCTCGTTGTGTTCGCCGAACCCGATGGGGCTGACCACCGGGATGAACTGGTCGTCCTGCAAGGATTTGACCACGCTGGGGTCGATGCCGACGATGTCGCCGACCTGGCCCACGTCGTGCTCCTTGCTGGGGTCTGACTGGTCCACCATGCGCAGCTTGCGGGCGTGGATCATGGCGCCGTCGCGTCCCGTCAGGCCCACGGCCTTTCCGCCCGCACGGTTGATGAGACCCACGATGTCCTGCTGCACCTCACCGGCCAGCACCCACTCCACCACCTCCATGGTTTCGGCGTCGGTCACGCGCATGCCCTGGACGAACTCGCCCTTCTTGCCCAGGCGCTTGAGCAAACCCTCGATCTGTGGGCCGCCACCGTGCACCACCACGGGGTTGATGCCCACCAGCTTGAGCAGCACCACGTCTTCGGCGAAGGCGGCCTGCAGCTCGGGGTCGGTCATGGCGTTGCCACCGTACTTGATGACCATGGTCTTGCCATGGAACTTGCGGATGTAGGGCAGCGCCTGGGCCAGGATCTCGGCTTTGTCGCGGGGCTGGATGTGCGAGATGTCGCGGGCGGTGTGCGTCATGGTGTGGAATCGCTTGCGTTTTCAGATCCTGCAAATTGTGCCGGAAATCCCCTCCTTGTAGGCGATCCCGCTGCTGGGCCATGGTGGCAACGCGGCCCCAGGGCATGCGACACTCTGGCCACCCGTCACGAAGCGGAATCCAGCCGATTGCAAACAACCCCATTCCCATGCCTTCGGAAATCGAACTCAAGCTGCTGCTGCCCGGTGCAGATGCCAGAACCATCGTCCAGACACTGACCCGCCACCCCAGCCTGGCCCGGCGCCCAAGACAGGAACAGTGGCTGACCAACGTCTATTTCGACACCCCCCAGCAAACCCTGCGCCAGCAACGCTGCGCACTGCGCCTGCGCCACGTCGCCCAAAAGCCTGGGGCAGCCCAGCGTGGGCAGTGGTTGCAGACCTTCAAGACGGCCGGGGTGTCCCAGGGCGGGCTGAGCCAACGCGGCGAATGGGAGACGGCCGTAACAGGCAAGGCACTGGACTTTCAGGCGCTGGCTGCCACGCCACTGGCCGCCATGGGCGACGAGCATTCACTGCTTGCAGCGCTGAGCCCGTGCTTCGAGACCCGCTGCCACCGCACCACCTGGCTCGTACGCCGCCGCGATGGCACCGCCATGGAGGTAGCGCTTGACGTGGGCGAAATCGTGGCAGGCGGGCGCACTGAGCCCCTGCTGGAACTTGAACTGGAACTCCTGGCCGGCCAGCCGGATGCCCTGTTCGATCTGGCCGAATCGCTGGCGCGCAACGTAGCGGTCCTGCCCTGCGACATCAGCAAGGCGGAACGGGGGTACGCGCTGGCCGCTGGCAGCCAGCACGCCCCCGCACGTGCGCGCCCTGGCCAGCTGAGTGGCGGCATCCAGCCAGTCGATGCCGCGCGCCTGACGATGGGCGAAATGCTGGAACAGTTCACTCGCAACCTGTCTGGCCTGCTTCACAGCGATGCCCCGGAACTGGTGCACCAGGCCCGGGTCGCCTGGCGCCGCTGGCGCAGCGCCTCGCGGCTGTTCCGCCCCTGGCTGCCGCCAACGCCGGACCGCTCCGGTCTGGCCTCGCTTCTGACCACGCTGGGGCGCCTGCGAGACCGGGATGTGGCTCGCACGGAAACCTTGCCCAGCTGGGCGCCCAGCTTTGCGGACGGCGATTCCGCAAGGCAAGAGCTTGTCCAGACCTGCTTGGCCCAGCTTGACCAGGCCTGTGCCGGGGAACGCGAAGCGGCGCGCCGGGCACTGGCAACGCCCGCCACGGGTCTGGCCCTGCTGGCCCTGACCCGCTGGCTGCACGCCTTGAAGGGCGAAAAGACGCCAGACAGACGAACAAGCGCAAAAGCCCGGCCAGACTGGGCACGCGAGCGCATGGACAAGCTGCAACGGCGGCTCAAACATGCGCTGGATGCGGCCCGCCAGCACGGCGCCAGCGATGCGCTTGGACACGACGCCCGGCTCCTGGCCAAACGCACCCGTTACAGCATCGAAGCGCTGCAGGGCCTGCTGCCCCGAGGCAAAGCCAGGCACTGGCTGCGTGAGGCGTCCGACGCGCAACTGAGCATAGGCGCAGAACGCGACCTGCAACAGGCCGTGGTGCTCTTGCAGGGCCTGGCGGCAGACAACACACTCATCGCATTCCTGCAGGGCGTGGCTGCCGGGCGAGCCAACCCTGCCGCCCATTGATGGGGCATCGCGTCGCTATCATCGACAGCATGAGCGCGCCCTTCCATCGCACCACCACCCCGTTACGGCGCCGCAGCTTGCTGCTGGCAGCTGGCGGACTGGCAGCCACCCCTTGGGTGGTGCTGGCACAGTCCGCCCCCCAGGCCAGCGACTGGCCAACCACAGAGGCGCAGGCCCGAGGCCAGACGGTCTACTTCAACGCCTGGGCAGGCAGCGAACGCATCAACGCCTACATCCAATGGGCGGCACAGGAAGTGCAGCGCCGCCATGGAGTGACGGTTCAGCACGTCAAGGTGGCCGACGCGGCTGATGTGGTGCGCCGTGTTCGCGGTGAAAAACAGGCTGGGCGTGCCAACGGCGGTTCGGTGGACGCGGTGTGGATCAACGGAGAGAACTTCCTCGCGATGAAGCGCGAAGGGCTGCTCCATGGCCCCTTCGCCGAAACCCTGCCCAACTACCGCTGGGTGGACACACAAGGCAAACCCACAACGCGCATCGATTTTTCGGAACCCGTGGACGGCATGGAGGCGCCTTGGGGCATGGCGCAGTTCACCTGGTTTGCCGACAGCAAGCGCGTTGGGCAACTTCCGCGCAGCATGGCCGAGCTGCTGGCCTTCAGCCGTGCCCACCCGGGCCGTGTCGCCTACCCGCGCCCGCCCGATTTCCACGGCACCACGTTTCTCAAGCAGGCGTGGCTTGAATCCCTGCCCGGCCACGACGCCACCTACCGCCCCTACACCCCCGAGGCGTTCGAGCGGGCCACTGCGGCGCTCTGGGCCTACCTGGACGCACTGCACCCGCACCTGTGGAGAGCTGGGCGGCAGTTCCCGCAGAATGCATCGGCCATCCGCCAGATGATGGCAGACGGCGAACTGCTGCTCGCGCTGACCTTCAACCCCAACGAAGCAGCCAACGAAATTGCGGCTGGCCGCCTGCCCTCCAGTGTGGTGAGCTGGCAACCCCAGGCAGGGTCGGTTGGCAACACCCATTTCATCGCCATCCCCTTCAACAGTTCCGCCACGGCGGGCGCGCAGGTGTTCATCAACTTCCTGCTCTCACCGGAGGCCCAGGCGCGCAAGGCCGACATCGGTGTGTGGGGCGACCCCACAGTGCTTGATGTGCAACGGCTGCCCGCCGCCGACAAGGCCCGCTTCGCTGCCCGCCCCTCGCCGGGGCAAGTGGAGCAGGCTGTACCGGCCTGGCGCGAACCCCATGGCAGCTGGGTTGAACCGCTGGAGCGGGAATGGCTGCGGCGCTACGGGCGCTGAAACTTCCCGCCACCTGGGCTGGCATCTGCGCAGCCTGCGTGTTGCTGCCCCTGGGCTGGTCGCTGGCGGGCGCACTGGCCGCAGCGGCCGGCGCAGACGGCTGGCATGCTCTACGGCAAGACCCCCAGTTGCCTGAGGCTCTCCTTCTTACCCTGTGGATCGGAGTGGCCAGCACCGCGCTGGCCAGCCTGCTTGCACTCTTTTTACTGCGGCAAGTGTTCCCGGGCACGGGCTGGCAGCGTTGGAGCGCCAGACTTCCCGCGCTGCTCGCCGTCCCTCATGCCGCTTTCGCCATCGGCATGGTTCTGCTGGTCTCGCCCAGCGGGTGGTTGCTCAGGCTGTTTTCCCCTTGGGCCACGGGCTTGACGGAACCGCCCGCCTGGAGCACCACAAACGACCCTTGGGGCTTGGGGCTGGTGGCCGTGCTCGTCGCCAAGGAGGTGCCGTTCCTGCTCTGGGTCGGTGCAACCCAGCTGCACCGGGCCGGTCAGGCAGCACAATGGCAACAGCACTGGCAGATCGCCTGCAGCCTGGGGCACAGCGCTGGCAGCGCCTGGTGGCGTGTCGTCGCGCCACTGGTCTGGCGTGGCTGGCGCGGCCCGCTGCTTGCAGTGCTGGCCTACGGCCTCACGGTGGTGGACGTGGCCCTGGTCATTGGCCCCACCCACCCGCCCACGCTGGCAACGCTGACGTGGCAATGGCTGCAGGACCCGTCCCCCGCCACGCAAGCGCAAGGCGCGGCAGCGGCATGGCTGCTGGCGGCCATTGTTGCCAGCCTGGCACTGACTTGGTTGCTGCTGCTGAAATGGCCTGCGCTGCAAGAGGCCTGGCGGCGGTGGCTGACGCGCGGCCCTGCCGCACGCCAAACCCAGGAAGCGCGCGCCCCTACCCACGCTTTTGCGTCCTGGGGAACGCTGCTGGCACTGTACGCCTGCATCGGCGCCGTGCTGGTGGCAGGCAGCTTCACAGGCTACTGGCCGTTCCCGGAAGCCCTGCCCCGGCAAGCAAATCTGGGGGCCTGGGCGTCGGTGGCACAGAGCAGCGGCACGGTCCTGACCACGGTGGCGCTGGGTGTGGCGAGCAGCGCCACGGCGCTGGTCTGGGCCATGGCGTGGCTGGAACTGGCGCCCGCCCTGCCTGCCCGGTGGGCCTGGCTGCGCGCAGGCGTGCGCCAGGGCATGCTGCTGGGCCTGGCGCTGCCCGCCGTCTTGTGGGCCGTCGGTCTGCACCGGCTCAGCCTGGATCTGGGCTGGGACTTGAGCCTGCACGGCGTCTGGCTGGCGCACACCCTGATGGTGCTTCCGTACACGCTGGTGGCCCTGACACCGGCTTACCACGGCTTTGACGCCCGTTACGCGCAGCTGTGCGCCAGCCTGGGCCAGCCGCACTGGCGCTTCCTTGTGCAGGTGAAATGGCCCATGCTCCTGGCGGCACTGGCCAGTGCCTTCGCCGTCGGCTTTGCCGTGAGCGTTGCCCAATACCTGCCAACGCTTTACGTCGGGGGTGGTCGCACGCCCACCGTCACCACCGAAGCCGTGGCCCTGGTCACGGGCGGCCACCGCAGCCTTGCCGCCGCACATGCCAGCCTGCAATGGCTGCTGCCCATGCTGGTCTTCTTCCTGGCGGCGCGTCTGCCCGCCCTGCAACACAAGTCTGCCAAATGACCCTTCGACTTGAAATGCGCTCCCTGCAGGTGCTCGGCAAAGCCGGCGCCAGGCGGGAACTGACCGGTGAGCTGACCCTTGAAATACCGGATGGCGCAGTCCATACCCTCATGGGCCCCAGTGGCTGCGGCAAATCCAGCCTTCTGGCGGCCGTGGCGGGAACCTTGCCCGCCAACCTGCACGCCGTGTGCCAGGTGTGGCTTGACGGGCAGCGCATTGACCACCTGCGCACCGAAAGGCGCCGCGTCGGCCTGCTGTTTCAGGATGCGCTGCTGTTCCCCCACATGAACGTGCATGACAACCTGCTCTTCGGCACGCCCGCAGGCAACCGTGCAGACCGCCAGGCCGCCGTGGACAAGGCCCTGCGGGACATGGGCCTTGAGCAACACGCCCATACCTTCCCTGATGTGTTGTCTGGCGGTGAACGCGCCCGCGCGGCACTGGCCCGGGCATTGCTGGCCAGACCCCGCGCCTTGTTGCTGGACGAACCATTCTCGCGTCTGGACGCGCCGCTGCGCCAGCGCATGCGCGAGCTGGTGTTCTCCACCCTGCGGGAGCGCGGCATACCCGGCCTGCTGGTCACCCACGACGAGGCCGACATCGCCGACCCCACCCGTGTCACCCGCCTACCTTCGGTCAACTGAACCATGCTGGACCGCGCCGCCACCCGATTGCTCAGCCCGACACTCCACCGGCTCGCCAGAGCCTGCGTGCGCCTGGGCATACGCGCCGACACCCTCACGCTCACCGGGTTCGTGCTTGGCATGTGCGCGGCGGCCCTGATCGCATTCGAGAACTACCTCGGCGGCCTGCTGCTGGTGTTGCTGTCACGTGTCTGCGACGGCCTGGATGGCGCGGTCGCCAGGCTCACCAGCCCAACCGACCGGGGCGGCTTTCTCGACATCGCGCTGGACTTTCTGTTCTATGCCAGCGTTCCCCTGGCGTTCGCCATTGCACGGCCCGCCGACAACGCGCTGGCGGCGGCCGTGTTGCTTGCCGCATTCATTGGCACCAGCACCAGCTTTCTGGCCTTTGCCACCTTGGCTGCCAAACGGGGCATGCACAGCAGTGCGGCCTACCCCAACAAGTCCCTCTATTTCCTAGGCGGCCTGACGGAGGGCACCGAAACGCTCGCCGTTTTTGCTGCCATGTGCTTGTGGCCCACGCTCTTTCCGTGGCTGGCCTACGGCTTTGCCGCCGCCTGCGGCCTGACCACCGCCACCCGCTTGTGGTGGGGCTGGCACTTCTTCAAGTGAGCCCGCTTCTCGTCAGTCGAACCTGTATCAATATATAAAAATCTCACTATTTCGGTGAGGATTAGATAAAAAGTTATATTCTGAAGGCTCAGCTCCACCCAACGACCTGTTGGATGAGCGGCCTTCGTCGTTCTTGCCTCAGGCTTTTGGGTGCGTCACTCGCCACCCCTGGTGCCCCGCGCCAGCGGTTCACCACAACGCCTTCTGGAGGACGATCATGAAAACCGCAACCACCCGCCTCACCCTGACCACAGCCGTTGCAGCAGCGTTGGCACTTGCCGCCTGCGGCAAGAAAGACGATGCACCGGCCAGCGCCACGGCCGAAACCGCCCAGGAATGCGGAAAGGTCACGGTGGCCAGCATGAACTGGCAATCTGCCGAAGTCCTGGCCAGCATCGACAACATCATCCTCACCCAGGGTTATGGCTGTGAGGTCGAGGTCGTCCCAGGCGACACCATGCCCACCCTGACGTCGATGATCGAAAAGAGCCAGCCGGATGTCGCCCCCGAGGCGTGGATCAATGCCATCCGCCAACCCCTTGATGCCGCCGTGCGGGAGGGCCGCCTGCACTACGCCGCCCGGGCGCTGGAAGATGGCGGCGTCGAAGGCTGGTGGATTCCCAAATACATCGCAGATGCGCACCCCGACATCAAGACCATTGACGACGCGCTGAATCACCCGGAGCTTTTCCCCGCGCCGGAAGCCAAGGGCAAAGGCGCGGTCCACAACTGTCCTTCCGGCTGGAATTGCCAGATCACCACCGGCAACGCCTTCAAAGCGTGGAATGCGGCACAGAAGGGCTTCGAGCTTGTGGACACAGGCTCCGCCGCAGGGCTGGACGGCTCCATCGCCAAGGCCTACGAACGCAAGCAAGGCTGGCTGGGCTACTACTGGGCTCCCACGTCGATCCTGGGCAAGTACGAGATGGTGAAACTGGACGCTGGCGTGCCGCACGACAAGGACGCCTTTGAAAGCTGCAACTCCAAGACCGAATGCGACAACCCCGTCAAGACCGACTGGGCACGCGCCGAGGTGCTCACTGTAGTGACCGACCGCTTCAAGAACGAAGGCGGCCCCGCATACGACTACCTCACCCAGCGCAGCTGGAACAACGACACCGTCAACACACTGCTCGCCTGGATGAGCGACAACCAGGCCAGTGGAGACGATGGCGCGCGCCATTTTCTGAAGCACAACGAAAGCATCTGGAGCCGGTGGGTCACGCCTGCGGCGGCTGAAAAGATCAAGGCCGCACTGTGATTGCCATGAACTGGCTGCACGACTTTCCCGCCCTGGGGACAGAGGCGCTCAGCGCCCTGCGGCGCGGCATCGATGGCGCGTTCCGGGCCTTCACCCGTGAACACGGGCAGACGCTTGAAGAGCTGTTCGACCCGCTACGCGAGTTCCTGCTGCTGTCTGAGCGATTGCTCACCCAGTCGCCCTGGCCGCTCGTACTCGGGGGCATCGCGGCACTCGCCTGGGTGGCATCACGGTCGTGGAAGATCGTTGCGGGCACGGTCGTGACCTTGCTGCTCATCGGCTACTTCGGCATGTGGACCGACACCATGCGGACGATCTCCATGATCTTCGTCTGCACGGTCGTGGCGCTGGCGCTGGGCCTGCCCATCGGCATCGCCATGAGCCGCTCAGACAGGCTGCAGCGCGCCGTGAGCCCTGTGCTTGACGTGATGCAGACCATGCCCAGCTTCGTCTACCTCATCCCGGTGGTGATGCTGCTGGGCATCGGACGCGTGCCCGGCCTGATCGCGGTGGTCATCTATGCCATACCGCCCGTGATCCGTTTCACCAACCTGGGCATACGGCTGGTGGACAAGGACCTGCTGGAAGCCGCCGACGCCTTCGGTTCCTCGGGCTGGCAGAAGATGCACAACGTGCAGCTGCCGCTGGCGCTGCCCACCATCATGGCCGGAGTCAACCAGACCATCATGCTGTCGCTGTCCATGGTGGTCATCGCCTCCATGATCGGCGTGCAGGGCCTGGGTCAACCGGTCCTCAAAGCCATCACCAACCAGTACTTCACCATGGGCCTGCTCAACGGCCTGGCCATTGTCGGCATCGCCATCGTCTTTGACAGGGTGTCGCAGGCCTATGGCAAACGACTGCAGAAACACATGGAGGTACAACATGGCTGAAGCTTTGGTTCAAGCACCCGGGCTCGTGGTCACCGAAGAGGCGGCCAACGCCACGGACATCAACATCCGCCACCTGTACAAGATATTCGGCCCGGCGCCAGACAAGTTCCTGGAGCCCGTGCGCCAGGGCATGAGCAAGCAGGAGCTGCGCGACGTGCACGGCCACGTCCTGGGTCTGCGCGATATCAATATCGACATGCCCGCCGGGGGCATCCAGGTGGTCATGGGGCTGTCGGGCTCGGGCAAAAGCACACTCATCCGCCACATCAACCGCCTCATCGACCCCACGGCTGGCGAAGTGCTGGTGGGCCCGCCAGGGGCGCAGCACGATGTGGTGAAGATGAGCCAGGGCGAGTTGCTGCGCTTTCGCCGCGAGCAGACCGCCATGGTCTTCCAGAAGTTCGCCCTCTTCCCGCATTGCACCGTTCTGGAGAACACCAAGTACGGTTTGCAGGTCCAAGGGGTGCCGCGCAAGCAGCGGCGCGAGTCGGCCATGCGCTGGATCGAGCGCGTCGGCCTCAAGGGGTACGAAGACCACTACCCCAACCAGCTATCCGGCGGCATGCAGCAACGGGTCGGCCTGGCCCGCGCCCTCACCAATGACGCCCCCATCCTGCTCATGGACGAGGCCTTCTCGGCGCTGGACCCCCTCATCCGCAGCGACATGCAGAGCGTTCTGCTGGACTTGCAGCAGGAAATCGGCAAGACCATCGTCTTCATCACCCACGACCTGGACGAAGCGCTGCGCCTGGGCGACCGCATTGCCATCCTGCGTGACGGTGAGGTGGTGCAACAGGGCACCGGCCAGCAGATCGTGCTGCACCCGGCCGACGACTACATCGCCAGCTTCGTGCGCGACGTGAACCGTGGCCGGGTGATCCGTTGCCGCACGCTGATGCAGCCCGGCCTGCCCGTCGAGGGGCCGGTGGTGGACGCAGGTCTCGTCGTGGAAGAGGCGGCACGCCTGCTCAGCGCCGAGGGCAAAGAGGCCGCGAACGTGGTCAACAGCAAGGGCCGGCACCTGGGCACACTCACCATGACCGACGTCATCGCCGCCATGGTGCCACCACGCACGGGAGACGCCACCCAGTAAAATGGAAGGCTTTTCACCTTCGCCAGCCTCTGGATCAACACCACGAACCGCTGCACACCATGAGCAAAAAAGTCTTCATCAAAACCTTCGGCTGCCAGATGAACGAGTACGACTCGGACAAGATGGCAGACGTGCTGGGCGCCGCCCAGGGATACGAGCCCACGCAAGATGTTGAAGAGGCCGACCTGATCCTCTTCAACACCTGCTCCGTGCGCGAAAAGGCCCAGGAAAAGGTCTTCAGCGACCTGGGCCGCATCAAACACCTGAAACAAAAAGGCGTGCTCATTGGCGTGGGCGGTTGCGTGGCCAGCCAGGAAGGCGAAGAAATCATCAAACGCGCGCCATACGTGGACGTGGTCTTCGGCCCGCAGACCCTGCACCGCCTGCCCGAACTGCTGGAAGCCCGCCAGGCCAAGGCCCGCCCGCAGGTGGACATCAGCTTCCCCGAGATCGAGAAGTTCGACCACCTGCCCCCCGCCAAGGTGGAAGGCGCCAGCGCGTTCGTGTCCATCATGGAAGGCTGCAGCAAGTACTGCAGCTACTGCGTGGTGCCCTACACCCGTGGCGAGGAATTCAGCCGCCCGTTTGAAGAGGTGCTGGTGGAAGTGGCTGGCCTGGCCGACCAGGGCGTCAAGGAAGTCACGCTGCTGGGCCAGAACGTCAACGCCTACCGCGGCAAGATGGGTGACACCAGCGAGATCGCCGACTTTGCCCTGCTACTGGAATACGTGGCCGACATCCCTGGCATTGAGCGCATCCGCTACACCACCAGCCACCCCAACGAATTCACGCCCCGGCTGATCGAGGCCTACGCCAGGATTCCGAAGCTGGTGAGCCACCTGCACCTGCCCGTACAGCACGGCAGCGACAAGATCCTCATGGCCATGAAGCGCGGCTACACCGCGATGGAATACAAGAGCACCATCCGCAAGCTGCGCGCCATCCGGCCCGACCTGTCCATGAGCAGCGACTTCATCGTCGGCTTCCCCGGCGAGACGGAAGACGACTTCCAGAAGATGATGAAGCTCATCACCGACGTGGGCTACGACACATCCTTCAGCTTCATCTTCAGCCCGCGCCCCGGCACCCCGGCCGCCAACCTGCACGACGACACGCCGCACGAGGTCAAGCTCAAGCGACTGCAGCACCTGCAGGCCACCATTGAAGAAAACGTACAGCGCATCAGCGCCAGCCGGGTCGGCACGGTGCAACGCATCCTGGTCACCGGGCCGTCCCGTAAAAACCCGCAGGAACTCATGGGCCGCACCGAATGCAACCGCATCGTCAACTTCGACGGCGGCCCGCAAAGCGCGCGCCTGGCGGGTCAGATGATCGACGTGCGCATCACACAGGCGCTGCCGCATTCGCTGCGCGGCGAGGTGCTGGTGCGCGACACCGTCCAGGCCTGAGGCCCCACACTCACACGCGGCCCTCACACGCATATTTCACACTTGTGATATTTTGTATGTGATAAAACTCCCTGCATAACAATGCAGGGAGGACGCCGCCGTGAACCATTCACGCGAACGGCATTGCCAAGGCTTGACGCTGATCGAGGCCTTGGTCGCCGTATCCATTCTGGCCATCGTCGCCAGTGTTGCCATACCAGCCTTCAATGGCATCCGAGAAACCCTCAGACTCAAGGGTGCCGCCGAATCTGTGCTGATGGATCTGCGCTGGGCGCAATCAGAATCCATCAAGAAGAGCGAGTCCCTGACCGTCAGCTTCCAGGAAGGCGACGCGGCCTGGTGCTACGGGTTCACTCTGGAAGCAAACTGCGACTGCAGCGAGGCCGGTTCGTGCGTGATGGATGGCATTGAACGCACAGCGGACCAGTCCCCCTTCCCAGGCATGGGCCTGGTGGCGAACGTATCGAACAAACGCTTCACCTTCAACCCGCGCCGGGGCACGGTCACGGCCGGCAACGTGCAGCTCACGGGCCGCAACGGCAAGTCGCTAAGGGTGGTGGTCAGCGGGCTGGGCCGCATCCGCATGTGCTCCCCCGCCGGAGACAGTCACGTCAGCGGGTACCCGAATTGCTGACGGCAGAAAGAATCATTTGCCAGGCGGCTTCAAGTACCTTTCGTCCGACCAAGTGGCCAGCCACTGGGGGGCAAACGCCACAAACACGGCCACCACGAGCCCCGTCAAGAAGGCGTCGCCCCAGGCCATGAGCCAGCGGGCCACCAGCGCCTCCAGCAAAGGCACGCCATCCACCAGGTGGTGGATCAGTTCATACACCGTGCCCGAAAGAAACACCACCACGGCGGTTCCCAGAAAACCACGCCCCAGGGTGTAGATGAAGGGGTTGGGCGGCAACCAGCGGCGCAGCCCGGCGCCCAGCAACAAGGCAAGCGTGGCCGGCGCCAGACCCACCCACACCCATTGCGACAGCACAGCCGCTGCATCTGCATGCCCCACCGCCCACACCGCGAGCGCCACCAGGCCCAGAACGGGCACCGCCAGGGGCCAGCCCAGCATCAACACCAGCAGACTGGCGCCCGACAGCTGCACCGACATGCCTTGCGGCAACTTCTGTGGCAGCAGCCAGAACCAGGGCAACAGCACCAGCACGGCCAGCGTGGGAGTCAGCAGGCTGCCCTTCAACATGCGCCAGGGCCTCAGGCTCAGCGCAACGGCCAGCGCCAACGCGCCAGCGGCGGCCTCCAACACCGTGAGCCACACCATCGCGTCGTCCATGGCCAGCCCCAAGGGTTCTTTACATGCCCGGCAGTTTCGGCATGCCCTTCATGCCGCCCATGCGCTTCATCATCTTCATCAGGCCGCCGCCCTTCATCTTCTTCATCATGGCCTGCATCTGCTCAAACTCCTTGAGCAGGCGGTTCACCTCTTGCACGTGCACGCCCGCACCGGCCGCAATGCGGCGCTTGCGTGTGGCCTTGATGATCTCGGGCTTGCGGCGCTCCTGCGGCGTCATGCTGCAGATGATGCCTTCCTTGCGCTTGATGTCCTTCTCGGCACGGGTCAGGTCGCTTTCGCTGGCCTTGGCCGCCATCTGCGTGGGCAGCTTGTCCATCAGGCTGGACAGCCCGCCCATCTTCTTCATCTGGCGGATCTGCTCCAGGAAGTCCTCCAGGTCGAAGCCTTCGCCGCTCTTCACCTTGGCTGCCAGCTTCTGGGCCTGGGCCAGGTCCACACCGGCGGTCACCTGCTCCACCAGGGCCACAATGTCGCCCATGCCCAGAATGCGCCCGGCGTGGCGTTCGGCGTCAAACACCTCCAGCCCGTCGATCTTTTCGCTCACGCCCGCAAACTTGATGGGCGCACCCGTGACGGCTCGCACCGACAGCGCCGCGCCACCGCGCGAATCACCGTCCGTCTTGGTCAGCACAATGCCGGTGAGGGGCAGCGCCTCCTTAAAGGCCTTGGCGGTGTTCACCGCGTCCTGGCCCTGCATGGCGTCCACCACGAAGAGCGTTTCCACCGGGTTGAGCGCGGCATGCAGCTGCTTGATTTCGGCCATCAAGGCCTCGTCAATGGCCAGGCGGCCCGCCGTGTCCACCAGCAGCACGTCAAAGTAGTGCTTTTTGGCATAGTCCAGCGCGGCGTGGGCAATGTCCAAAGGCTTCTGGTCAGGCGTGCTGGGGAACCACTCGGCCCCGGCCTGCTTGGTCACGGTCTTGAGCTGCTCGATGGCGGCCGGGCGGTACACGTCGCCCGACACGGTCAGCACCTTCTTCTTGCGCTTTTCGATCAGCAGCTTGGCCAGCTTGGCGGTGGTGGTGGTTTTACCGGCACCTTGCAAACCCGCCATCAAAATGACGGCTGGGGGCTGAGCCGCCAGGTTGATGTCGCTCACCCCGGCGCCCATGGTGGCGGCCAGTTCGCGGTTGATGATGCCCACCAGCGCCTGCCCCGGCGTGAGGGAACCCACCACCTCCTGGCCCAGCGCTTTTTCCTTCACACGGGCGATGAAGTCGCGCACCACGGGCAAGGCCACGTCGGCCTCCAGCAGCGCCAGGCGCACCTCGCGCAGCATGTCGGTGACGTTGCTTTCGGTGATGCGCGCCTGGCCGCGCATTTCCTTGACCAGGCGTGACAGTTTTTCAGTAAGGGCGGAGGCCATGCAGTGCTTTGTGGTGTAAGGGCGTGTATCGGCCCGGCTGGCCGTTAAACTCTGGGAATGATTTTATCCGCGAGCCCCTGGTGGACCGCCGTGCCCTCCGTGGGCGCGGCACTTGGCTACGCCCTGCTGGCGGGCTGGTCGCAAAAACTGGGGCGCACGGCCATCAGCGCCCTCATGGCGGCGGTGTGGTTGCTGCACGGCCTGGCGCTGGTGTCGCTGCTGGGTGTGGAACCCGTGCGCTTTGGTTTTGCCACCACCTTGTCGGTCACGGCCTGGCTGGTGTTCAGCGTGTATTCCATTGAAACCCGCCTGTACCCGCAGCTGGGCACCCGCTGGACGCTGGCGGGCCTGGGCGTGCCCGCCGTGCTGCTGGCACTGGTTTTCCCGGGCTCCACGTACCCCACACTGCATTCCAACTGGCTGCCGCTGCACTGGGCGCTGGGCATTGCGTCTTACGGCCTGCTGGGCGTGGCCGTGGCGCACGCCTGGATGATGCAGCGCACCGAACAGCTCATTCGGCAAGGCCACACCGCCACCAACGCGCTGCCCTTGCTGGCGCTGGAACGGTTGACCTTCCGCTTTGTGGGTGCGGCCTTCGTGCTGCTCACGCTCACGCTGCTGGCGGGCTGGTACTTCAGCACCGTCCTGCCCACCCATGGCTGGGCCTGGACGCACAAAACCGTGTTCACCGTGCTTTCGTGGGTGGCGCTGGGCGTGCTGCTGGCGGGGCGGCGCCTGTGGGGCTGGCGCGGCAAGCTGGCCGTGCGCATGCTCTACGCTGCGGCCGGTTTGCTGCTGCTGGGCTACGTGGGCTCGCGTTTCGTGCTGGAAGTGGTGCTGCACCGCGCATGAAGTACCTGCTCGTCATTGCCGTGGTGCTGGTGGCCTACTGGATCTGGCGTCACAACCGCCAGGAGGAAGCGCGTGACGCACGCGAAGCACAGGAAGCCGCCCGGCGGCGCCAGCCACCCGCACCGCCCGCCCGCCCCGACCAGATGGTGACCTGCCGCCACTGCGGTGTGCACTTGCCGCAGTCCGAAGCCACCAAGGGCCTGCTGGGCTACTACTGTGGAAAAGAACACCAGCGCCTCGCCGAAGGCTGAACGCCCGGGCCACCCGCAAGACAGCGTCTGGCCCACGGCCGACGAATCGGCCTTTGCGCCATCGTGGTTTGTGCCACCCGCCAGCGCCCCGGCAGCCTTGCCAGACGCAGACCCCTGGCGCTCACCCGCCCGGCTCTGGACCTACCTGATGCGCGCGCGGGTGTTCATTGCTGGCGTGTTGCTGGCGTTGCAGCTTTTCGTCGTGGCCCAGGGGGGCGGGCCAGCGTGGCTGCTGTGGCCTGGCCTGCTCTATCTGGCCGCCACCGCTGCCGTGCTGCGCTGGGCACGGCCTCGTTCGTCCGACTCGGTATGGTCCCCCCGCTGGGCCATGACCCTCTGGATGGACCTGGCTATGTTTGCCCTGCTGCAGTACTTCCAGCAAGGCAACATCAACTACACCCCCCTGTTCGCCCTGCCCGTGCTGCTGGCGGCCATCCTGGGCCCCCTGCTGCTGGCACTGGGCAGCGCCGCCGCCGCAACTCTGCTGTTGCTGTGGGACGCCTGGTCCATTTCCCTTTACAACCCCGACCTGGCCACCACCCGTTTCCTGCAAAGCGCGCTCACCGGCGCAGGCCTGTTCCTGGTGGCGTGGCTGGCCCACCAGCTGGCCATGCGGCTGGCGCGCGAACAGGTGCAGGCCCAGCGCAGCCAGGCGCTGGCCCGCACGCAAACCGATGTGAACGCGCTGATCGTGACCGGCCTGAAGGAAGGCGTGCTGGTGCTGGACACCGCTGGCGTGGTGTGGCACGCCAACCCGGCCGCGCAACTCATGCTGGGTGCCACCGAAGCCAGCGGCGCGCCGCGCGATTTGACACGCACCCCCGGCTGGCCGTTGCTGCACGGCTGGGTGCAAAGCTGCTTTGCCTTTGGGCAAGACGAAGACAGCGAACTGGTGGTCCCCGCGCCAGGCGGGGGAACACGCAAACTGCGTGCACGCGCCCGGCCCACCATGGGTGACACAGGCGCACGCGCCTGCGTCGTGTTCCTGGAAGACCTGCGCGACGTGGAAGCCCGCGTGCAAACCGAAAAACTCGCCGCCATGGGCCGTGTGTCTGCCGCCGTGGCGCACGAGATACGCAACCCCCTGGCCGCCATTGCCCAAGCCAACGACCTGCTGGACGAAGACACCACCGACCCCACGCACAAACGCCTGACCACTATGATTGGCCAGAACGTGAAACGCCTGGGGCGCACGGTGGACGACATACTTGATGTCGTCCGTTTACCTTCGCAAGCAGACGTGTCCCACTTGGTTCCCATACCACTGGACCATGCCGTTGCCCAGATCGTGAGTGAATGGCAACAACTGCGCCCGCAAGGGGAACGGCTGCGTTACACCCCAGCTACACCCCATACCATGGTGGCCTTCGAAGCAGAACACCTGCGGCGCGTTCTGGTCAACCTGCTGGACAACGCCGACCGCCATGCCAGCAACGCGCTCGGCGCAATCCAACTGCGCACCCACGCCAACCCGGCGGAAGGCGCAGCCACGCTTGAAGTATGGAGCGACGGCCCGGAACTCTCTACCCAGGTGAAAGAACACCTGTTCGAGCCCTTTGCCTCATCGCACAGCCGCTCCAGCGGCTTGGGTCTGTACATATGCCGTGAACTGTGCCTGCGCTACGGCGCCACGC
Source organism: Hydrogenophaga aquatica (assembly GCF_054780915.1). Taxonomy (NCBI): domain Bacteria; kingdom Pseudomonadati; phylum Pseudomonadota; class Betaproteobacteria; order Burkholderiales; family Comamonadaceae; genus Hydrogenophaga; species Hydrogenophaga aquatica. The sequence continues at coordinate 118,368 of NZ_BAAGVK010000008.1, forward strand.
TGCACTATCGTCGTAGGTCCAGCGGTAGAACACCGGGCAACGCATTTGTGGTTACGTTCAAAGCCTAGGACATCCGTCAATCATTGCACGACGGCATTTGCCGACAGCCACTTGTCCCAAGGCAACGCCAGCCAGTTCGGATTTTCGGTGCCAAAGCGTTTCCATTCTTCTGCGGCTGACGCACACACACTCGGGTCAAACATGCGACACATGCGCTCGGCCCACCAACTAGCCTGCTCCGCGTTACCACGCGCGGCTTGTGCCAACGCCATTCGAAAAACCAAAGCGGGCAAAGGATAATAAGATGCATACCTCTCCAAATCCCGCAACCGCCCATCCGAAAGATAATAAATCTCATCCAGAGGCGTTGTAACCCATTGCAAACGCTCGTATGGCTCGACAAACAAAGATTTCCTCAATGGGAAATCTTGCTCCACAAGCAATCTATTTACGACATCCGGCCCCTGTTGTCGATGTAACGTGAAAATCCGCTCCATCTGGACATACGAAGACCAGATTGAGAAGGAAAAGAATCCAAAAATAGCAAGATATCCAATTGCATAAACCCCCGAGTAACTAAAATCAATCACATACACCTTTCGCCCAACCAAAACACCAAAAATCAAAAACAACAACCACAAGAAAAATCCATAATGCAACGGAAACTCCAGCATGCCATGCACAACCATCGATGCCGCCATCAACCACAAAAATTTCTCGTCAACTCGGCCACACAAAGACCAAGCTCTCATCAACAAATAGCACACCGGAGCCACAATCAAGATACCAATTGGAATTCCAAAAACAACCAACATATCAAGTATTGAGTTATGAGCATGACGGGCAATCATAAAACTGAAATCACCATATTCAGGGGAAAATCTCAAATGGATATTAGCCACTGCACCAAACCCATATCCAATCCAGGGTGACTGAGAGATGGCCTCTACAACCATACTCCATAGCCTAGCCCTAGCCCCGTCAGCCACCATGGAACGCGCCTCTTGAACTGGGAACCAACCCATCCACTCAATTACCGCCGGCATAGAAGCATATAATATCAAAAGCATTAAAATTGGAAAAATCGAATAGATAGTCGCTCCTGCAAAACCCCTGACGCCCGCATGAATGCTTATGTTTCGGGGTGATCACGGATACCCAGAA
>NZ_BAAGVK010000009.1:0-73267 GCF_054780915.1 Hydrogenophaga aquatica
CCGGTGGTGCCGAGTTCGAGAACCTGGTGACGACCGACACGGCGACGGTGACGGTCAACGACACGATCGACAGCACGGTGGTGACGTTGGGCCAAGCTACCTATGTTGAAGGTACCGCTGGGGCGACGATCACTGCAACCATCAACAATGCCCCCAAAGATGCTCCGCTGGTGCTGACGCTGTCCAACGGTGCGACCATCACGTTCGCCGTGGGTGCGACTTCCGCGACTTCGACGGCGTTTGCCGTACCGGTCACCACACATGGCGCGCCGGGCAGCGCAACAGACGCGGCAATCACTCAGACGATTACCGCGACTGTCACCAGCGGTGGTGCTGAATTTGAGAGCCTGAGCGTTTCAAACGGCTCTCTGACGATCATCGATCAGACCCCCAGCATCACGGTGGCAAACGACGCCAACAGTGACGGCATGGTTACCGTTGCGGCCCCCAATACAGCGACGACCTACAACACCCAGCTCGTGGATTGGAAGATGGGCGCCGACGGATACGGCTCTTACAGTGTCTCCAACACCACCGGGGTTGTTGCTCTTAGCTCGCAATCCTCTGGCCAGGTGGTGATCGACCTGAAGTACCAAGACGCTGTTGTCGGTACGCTGACGCTGAACGCCGACGGCACCGATAGCATCCAGGTCTTCAACCGGCCGACGACGCTGGTCACTGACGAACTGCTGACTTCGGATGTGACGGCATCGGGGCCGTCGCTCACAAAGTACATCAACAGCTCCATCGGTGGTTTGAACATCACTGTCACTGGAAGCGACGGGAATAGCACGCCGAATCAGAGTTCGGATGAGGTCAACCCGAGTACCCAAGGTTGGGCTGTGAGCGACAACCAGATTGACAGAAACGAGGCTATCAAGTTCTCGTTCAATCAGTCTGTGGACCAGTTCAGCTTCCGTACCACGGGGTTCACGGGAAGCCCATCGAACAACCAGGTCGGCTTGAAGATCATCGTGACGTATGAGGGTGGGGTGAAGGAGACGTTCTATGTCAACTCGACCCAGAATGGCACGATCAAGGTGCAGGAGCTGACGGGTTTTGGTGAAATGATCAATGGCAACTACGTCACGAAGTTCGAGTCCGTTGAAGTGATCAGCAACACGGAGGCAGGAAAGGGTATCGACGTACAGGACCATAACGACGGTTTCCGCCTGAACAACGTTACGGTGGGCCAGTACCGCGAAATCGATCCTACCGATCTGAACTTCAAGTTCACCTTGAATGCCACGGACGCTGATGGGGATACCGTTTCCCAGAACTTCAATGTCACGTTGAACGGCAGTTCTTCTGGCTCGCTGGTGGTTGAGGCAACGGCTGGAACCGCCGGTGATGACACGTTGTCTGGCACTTCTGGCAACAACGTGCTGATCGGCGGTCCTGGCAACGACACCATGACCGGTGGTCTGGGCGCAGACGTCTTCAAGTGGACGCTGGGCGACCAAGGCACCTCGTCCACGCCGGCAGTGGATCACGTCACCGACTTCAGCAAGGTGCAAGGCGACTCCCTCGACCTGCGCGACCTGCTGCAGGGCGAAAGCGATGCAACCTTGTCGCAGTACCTCACCTTCGGTGAAGAGGGCGGCAAGGCTGTGCTCAACGTCAGCACCACCGCTGGTGGCGACGTGACGCAGAAGATCGTCTTCGACAACATGTCGCTGGCGCAGTTGCAGACCGCTTACGAGGCCGACAGCGCTGTGGATCTCATCGCCAAGATGCGTGCCGCAGGGGGCCTGAGCACCGACAACTGATAGCGCAGCAAGCTGCAAACTTGAAGGGGGCCAATGGCCCCCTTCTTTTTGGCAGTTGCCGTTGCGGTGCCGCCGTGTTGTCGGCTGGCACCGCTTTTGTGTTCAGTTGACCCCAGGCCCCGTGGCCCCATCGAACCCCAGCTGCGCCAGCAGTGGCAGGTCGTCCTTGCTTTCCACGCCCAGCGCAATCACCGTAATGCCCAGCGCATGCGCCATGTTGCACAGGCCCTTGAGGAATTCCTGGTTGCCTTCGTTGCTGCTGATGCCGCGCACGTAGCTGGGGTGCACCTTGATGTAATCCAGCCCCAGGCTGGCCAGCTTGTCGCTTTCGGCAAAGCGCTGGCCAAAGTACTCGATACCCACCCGGCACCCCAGCGTCTTGAGGCTGCGCGCCAGGTCGCGGAAGGCGTCGAACTGCCGGAACACCCCGTATTCAGGCACTTCGAACAGCAAGCGCGGGCACAGAGCCGGGTAACCCTGCAGCAGCTGGATCAGGCTGTTGCGGAAGCCAAAGTCTGCAATGGTCTCGGCCGACAGGTTGACCGCGACGTCGCCCGAACCTTTTTGCAGGTGTTCGATAGCCAGGCGCACCACGCCCAGGTCGATGGGGGCCGTGAGGTTGAGGTTGGCCGCCATGGGCATGAAGTCGCCCGCCGACAGCAGCTGCCCCGAGGCGTCCATCTGCAGGCGGATCACGCCCTCCTGGTGCATGGACTGGCTGGGGTCGCCACTCACCACCGGGAAGAACGCCAGGCTGAGCTGCCCGCCCTTGACGGCTTCGGTCAGCAGCGTGCGCCATTGTTCTGCGGGCAGGCTGATCTTCGAGGCGCCGCCGTCTTCCACGGCGTGCCAGCTGTTCGGGCCCTTGGCCTGTGCCTGCGCCAGGGCGGTGTCCATGCGCGTCAGCAGGTCGCCCATGCTCTGGCCGCGGTGGTAAGGCACGGCTGCCAGGTGGAAAAGGTCGGGCAGCTCCGCTTCCCAGTGTGCCAGCCAGTCGCGGCGCAGTCTTTCGTAGATGTCCTTGGCCGCTGCCGTGGGCGAATCGTAGGTTGGGCAGACCACGGCAAATTCGCCGCCCTTGACGCGGCCCGCGCGTTGACCGGGGTGTTCGTTGCCGCTGTTGTACAGCGCCTGGCCCAGCTCGCGCAGCAGCTGGTCGGCCCGCTGGCGGCCCAGTTGCGCGTTCAATTCGTTCAGGTGCGCCAGGCGAACCACCACCAGGCTGCCCACCGAGCCAAACTGCTCGCCACCCAGAATTTCGCGCAGGTGCGACAGGAAGTACTCCCGGTTCGCAATGCCGGTGACCGGGTCGCTGTTGACCTTTTTGCGCAGGCTTTCCAGGCGCGCCGCCTCTTCGGCGAACATCGTCTTCAGGCGCTCCACCATGTCATTCATCGCCCGTGTCACCGCGCGCAGTTCAGGCGTGCGGGGCTCGGTGATGGTAAGGAAGCGCCGTTCCGCGATGGATTTCGCCTGGGACACCACGTCGCCCAGCGGCCGGGTGATCACCCGGATGGCGAGGGTGCCCAGCAGCCCGGTGGCAATGCTGCCCAGAACGAACCACATGAGCAGTTCAACAGTTCCTTCCCACAGGCTCTTGTAGACGTACTGGTCGTGGCTGGCCAGTGTCAGGGTGCCGTATTGTTTCCAGCCGTCCTGGACAAGCGCCTGTCCTGGTTCTGCGTGGATGGGGATGAGGTTGGCAAACCACTGGGGTGCCCCCTCAAGCTGGCCCTGGTACACCTTCTCAACGATGGTTTCCCCGGTGGGGGACGTCACGCGGATGAAACGGTAGTGCCCCGCGTCGAACTGGGCGGAAACCTGCAGCTCCACCGTCACAGGGTCCTTGTCCAGCTGTGTGAGCGACAGTGCCAGAGATGTCGCGTTGTCGATGTTCTTCACCTGTAGCTGCTGCTCCAGGTAATGCCTGGCCGACAACACGCTGACGATCAGACTTCCGCCGAAGGCGGCCGTCATCACCAGCACGATGGCTATCCACAGTTGTTTGACGAGTGACATCTCAATACCCCTTGGGTTGTACGAGGCGGCTGCGCTTCACAGCCCCTCCTGTTTCATGCGATCGAGCACCTCGCGCCACTTGGACAGGCGCGCGGTCGGGTCGGCGGACGATGCTTGCTGTCCGGCCACCCACAATCCCTGGTTGTTGAAGCTGAAGATAGGTGTCAGGTCGCTGCGCCGTGAGGCGGGGCGTACGCTGGTGATAAGGTTGTCCAGAATCACGGGCTCGCCGAGCGGGTCGTCGTAGTAACCCAGCACCATGTGGGCCTCTGTCTTGGCGCCAGCGGTGCGTGCACGCACGTAGATCATGCGCAGCTTTTCGTTGGGCACGCCCAGCAGCAGCAGCGTCATGTATTTCGAGATGGAGTAGTCCTCGCAGTCGCCGGCTGCGCGCCCCATGAATTCCAGGGGCGTGGCCCAGTAATCGTTCTGCTGCCACACCACCGGGTCCAGTTCGTACAGGATGCGGCGGTTGAAGAAGTTGTTGACGTTGTTGAGTTTCTGGTCGATGGGCAGGTCCCGGGACTCTTCCATCATGCGCCGCCAGGAGGCGACCACTTCCGCTCCGCGCGCGCCGTACCGTTCCTGCGCCAGGGACTGCATCTTGTCCAGGTCTGGCGCAGCAATGGACAGCCCCAGGCCGAAAAGCGCGAGCAGACACGCCACCACCCAAAGCTCAACCCTGGCCATGCCACGCCGGACCAGCTTCATAGGATGGGCAGAACAAAATGAGGTGTCATTGCCACAGGTTATACCGAAAAAACCGCTACAGTGCTTGACGTTTCCGTGTGCGTGGAACAACAATAGTCGTGCAAACTGATGCGGATGATATGCCGCATCGTTTGCTATTGCGTGGCCGGAAGCCAGTCACGCCAACCTAAGAGGTAAAAAAATCATGAAGAAGAAAACAGTTACCGCGGTTTCCGCTGCGGTCATGCTCATGCTGGGGAGTGCAGCGACGGCGCAATCCTTGCCCGAGCCCATGCTGGAAGCGGTGCGCAAGGCGGTGGTGTCCAACCCCGAAGTCCAGGCGCGCTGGCACAACTTCACCGCTTCGGATGCCGAGCGCGACGTGGCCAAGGCCGGATGGCGCCCGCAGGTCGACCTGACGTATGGCGTGGGCCGCGAGTGGACCAAGGACCCTGGTCAGGCTGAAATCGAGTACACCCGCCAGAGCGGTGCCTTGACCCTGAACCAGATGCTGTTTGACGGCTTCTTCACCAAGAACGAGGTGAAGCGTCTGGGTTACGCCAAGCTGACCCGCTACTACGAGCTGGTCGAGGCGGCTGAAACCGTTGCACTGGAGGCCGTGCGTGCCTACGTCGACGTTTCCCGCTACTCTGCGCTGGTCGACGAGGCCAAGCAGAACTACGTCGAGCACAAGGTCACCAGCAAGCAGATTGAGGAGCGTTCCGATGCTGGCGTGAGCCGCCGCGTGGATCTGGAACAGGCGACCGGGCGCCTTGCGCTGGCCGAATCCAACCTGCTGACCGAAGTGTCCAACTTGCATGACGTCAGCGCTCGCTACCAACGCATCATGGGCAACCTGCCGCCCAAGCAGTTGCCGCCGCTGGCCGAAGGCCTGAAGCTGCAAGGCATCCCCGGCACCGCTGCCGAAACCATGAAGCTGGGTCTGGTAACAGCCCCACCATCAACGCAGCGTACGAGAACGTGCGTGCTTCCAAGGCCCAGGTGGAGTCCCGCAAGGCTGGGTACTGGCCGCGTGTCGATTTCCGCATCCGCCAGTCGTGGGGCCGCAACATCGACGGTGTCAGCGGCAACTCCCGTGACACGGTCGCAGAAGTCCTGCTGAACTACAACCTGTACCGTGGCGGCTCCGACATGGCCCGCGAGAAGCAGGCGGTGGAGCAGCAGTACCAGGCCCGCGACCTGCAGGAAAAGGCCTGCCGTGACGTGCGCCAGACGCTGGCGATTGCCTACAACGACGTCGTCCGTCTGAACGAGCAGCTGGGCTACCTTGACCAGCACCGCCTGTCCACGGAAAAGGCGCGCGAGGCCTACCGTCAGCAGTTCGACATCGGTCAGCGCACCCTGCTTGACCTGCTGGACACCCAGAACGAATATTTCGAAGCCAGCCGCGCCTACATCAATGCCCAGTACAACGAGTTCCAGGCCCAGGCCCAGGCCCGGACCTTGGCCAGCATGGGCAAGCTGATGGCAGCGCTGGGCGTTTCGCGCCCGGATCAGCCCACGCTGGAGCAGGTGGGCCAGGACCGTGGCGAGCTTCCGCCCGAGGAGCTGTGCCCGTTTGAGCAGCCTGAAGTGCTTGAAGTTGACAAGGCCAAGGCCGTGGCAGATGCCCCGCCGCGTGCACGTCCGACGGCCGGCCCCGCCGCTGCCGCTGCGCCCGCCGCACGGGCCGCCGCTCCGACCAAAGTCACCTATTCTTCCGACGCCCTGTTCGACTTCAACAAGTCGGTGCTCAAGGCTGAGGGCAAGAAAAACCTCGACGAACTCGTGACCAAGATCAAGGGTGTGAATCTGGATGTCGTGATCGCCGTGGGGCACACCGACAGCGTCGGTTCCGAGGCCTACAACCAGCGTCTGTCTGTGGCGCGCGCCGAATCGGTCAAGGCTTACCTGGTCAACCAGGGCATCCCGGCCGACCGTGTGCGCACCGAAGGGCGCGGCGAGAGCGAGCCCATCGCCAGCAACGACACTGCCGAAGGCCGTGCAAAGAACCGCCGCGTTGAAATCACGGTGAACGAGGCGGCAAAGTAAGTCTTTGCCCCCTGTGCAAGCAAAAAGGCCGCTGACTGCGGCCTTTTTGCTTTTGGTGTGCCCCGGGTTGGTGAACGCTGTTCAGACCCCGGCTGCGTGCGCCTGCTGGTCGGCGTGGTACGAACTGCGCACCATGGCGCCCACGGCCGCGTGGCTGAAGCCCATCTCATAGGCTTTCTCTTCGAACATCTTGAACGTGTCGGGGTGCACATAGCGGCGCACCGGCAGGTGGTGGCCGCTGGGTGCCAGGTACTGCCCAATCGTCAGCATGTCGATGTTGTGCGCTCGCATGTCGCGCATGACTTCCAGGATTTCGTCGTCGGTCTCGCCCAGGCCCACCATCAGGCCACTCTTGGTCGGGATGTCCGGGAACAGTGCCTTGAACTTCTTCAGCAGGTTGAGGCTGAACGCATAGTCGGAGCCAGGGCGGGCTTCCTTGTACAGGCGCGGCACCGTTTCCAGGTTGTGGTTCATCACGTCGGGCGGCGCCGCCTTCAGAATTTCCAGGGCGCGGTCGTCGCGCCCGCGGAAGTCGGGCACCAGCACTTCAATCTGGGTGGAGGGTGACAACTCACGAGTCTTCTCGATGCAAGCCACGAAGTGGCCCGCGCCACCGTCACGCAGGTCGTCGCGGTCCACGCTGGTGATCACCACGTACTTGAGCTTCAGTGCCGCGATGGTCTTGGCCAGGTTCTCGGGCTCGTTCGGGTCCAGCGGGTCGGGGCGGCCGTGGCCCACGTCGCAGAACGGGCAGCGGCGCGTGCACTTGTCGCCCATGATCATGAAGGTGGCCGTGCCCTTGCCAAAACACTCGCCAATGTTCGGGCAAGAGGCTTCTTCGCACACCGTCACCAGCTTGTTCTGCCGCAGGATGTCCTTGATCTCGTAGAAGCGTGTGCTGGGCGAGCCTGCCTTCACGCGAATCCACTCGGGTTTCTTCAGCACTTCGGCGGGCACCACCTTGATGGGGATGCGCGCTGTCTTGGCCTGGCTCTTCTGTTTGGCTGTGGGGTCGTAGTTCTCGGCGCTGGCGGCTTCGCGGACGACGGGCGGAGTGGTCATGTTGGGAATTCCGGTAAGAAACGGGGCAGGGGCCTGTGTGCTGGTGTTCCGTCAGGAGGCCAGCAGCGCTTCGAGCTTGTGGGCCAGTACTTCGGCCACCTCCGTCGGCTGGGCCTGGATGCCGATTGTAGAAAGATCCACCGTTTGCAGGCCCGCGTAGCCGCAGGGGTTGATGCGGGAAAAGGGTTCGAGGTCCATGGACACGTTCAGCGCCAGGCCATGGTATGTGCAGTGGCGGTGGACCTTGATGCCCAGCGCGCTGATCTTGCCCAGGCCTGCGAAGGGATCCGAGCCGGGGGCGGGGCCGGTCAGTGCCGAATGGTCGAAGGGGTTGGCCAGCCGGACGTAGATGCCAGGGGCGCTGGCCACCCGGTGTCCAGTGACTTGCCAGTGGGCCAGGGTGCGGATCACGGCCTCTTCGAGCCGGTAGACGTATTCCTTGACGAAATAGCCTTGGCGCTGCAGGTTGAGCAGCGGGTAGGCCACCACCTGGCCAGGGCCATGGTAGGTGACCTGGCCGCCCCGGTTGCTTTGCACCACTGGTATGCCCCCGGGGTTAAGCACGTGGTCGGCTTTGCCTGCGAGCCCTTGCGTGTAGGTGGGCGGGTGCTCGCACAGCCAAAGTTCGTCGGGGGCGTCAGGCCCGCGCTCGGCGGTGAAGCGCTGCATGGCCTCGAACGTGGGCAGGTAAGGCACCTGCCCAAGCTGGCGGACAACGAGCGGCGCCGTCACAGCACCACTTTCACCATCGGATGGGTCGTGAGCGTTCGGTAGAGTTCGTCCAGCTGTTCCCGGCTCGTCACTCGCACGGTGATGGTCAGGCCCAGGTAATTGCCGCCCTTGCTGGGGCGGTGCTCTATGGTCTGAGGGTCGAAGTCCGGGTCAAACTGCGTGGCCACGTGAGTGATCGCAGCGGCGAAACCCTCCACGTGCGCTCCCATCACCTTGATCGGGAAGTGGCACGGGTATTCGATGAGCGATTGCTCCGGGGGGATAGGGCGGGAGAAGTCCATGTCGTCAGTGGCGCGGCAGCGCTTGCCGCCTTTCGTCTGCAATAGTGAATTATCCCAAGGCACCAGTCCGGTGCCAACAGCTGCACCAGTCAGGGGTTATTGACTGATCCATGGGGTTTCTACGTATAATGAATGGCTTTGCCGAGCTTCGCAGTGCGGGCACGGCGTGTAACCTGTACGTAATTTCAAGGTCGGACAATGACGCACAAGCCATCGTCCCCCCCAGGCCCCAGGCCCCAGGAAAACACGCTGCATGACTGGGTAGATGAGGCGGGCGAAGAGGATTTCAAGCCCCTGACGCGCGAACAGGCGAAGCAGTGGCGAGCACGTCAGCCGGCAATGTCGGCCTGGCGTGTGGTGTGGTGGCAAGTGGTGCTGATGGCACTGGCCACGCTGGCGGGTGGGGTGTTCACGCAACGCCCCGAAGTCGCGTGGTCCGTGTTCTACGGCGGCTTGTGCATCACGCTGCCAACGGCACTCATGGCATACGGACTCACCTCGAGCGCCCTGTCCCGGGCGGTCGCCAGGATGTTTCCCGGTGTGGCCAAGGTGTCGCTGGCGGGAGTGTTGTTGTGGGAGGGAGTCAAGGTTCTGCTGGCACTGGCCCTGATGTGGTCTGCGCCGCGCCTGGTTCCCGATCTGAGCTGGCTTGGCCTGGTGGCCGGGCTGGTGGTGGTGCTCAAGGCCTATTGGCTTGCGTTCTGGTGGCAGAACCGCAGGCGGCCCTGAGACGGTGCAGTTTTGATATTTGATGGGCTGATAAACATGGCTACAGAAGGCGTAGGACCCACCCCGGGCGAGTACATTCGCCATCACCTCGTTCACCTGTCGAACAAGAAGCAGACGTCGATCATCGATTTCTCGGTGATCAACATTGACTCTGTCGTCATCAACATCCTGTTGGGCATGCTGGTCTGCTTCACCCTGTGGCTGGCCGCACGCAAGGCAACGTCTGGCGTTCCGGGCCGCTTCCAGGCCGCCGTCGAGATTCTGGTCGAGATGGTGGAGAACCAGGCCAAAGGGGTCATCCACAACGCCCAGAGCCGCAAGCTGATTGCTCCCATGGCGCTCACCGTGTTCTGCTGGATCTTCATGATGAACTTCATGGACCTGCTGCCGGTCGATCTGCTGCCCGCCATCTGGCACGTGGCCGGTCCTGCCATGGGTTACCCCGACTACCTCCGCGTCGTGCCGTCTGCCGACCTGTCCACTACCCTGGGCCTGTCCACTTCCGTTCTGGTCCTCTGCCTGGTTTACAACATCAAGATCAAGGGTCTGGGTGGCTGGGCTCACGAATTGGTCACCGCTCCGTTCGGTACCAGCAAGAACCCCATCGGGGCGCTGGTGCTGGGTGTGGTGAACTTCCTGATGCAAATGATCGAGTTCGTGGCGAAAACGGTTTCCCACGGCATGCGGTTGTTTGGCAACATGTTCGCGGGTGAACTGGTTTTCATGCTGATCGCGTTGCTGGGTGGTTACGCTGCCCTCTCGCTCGGCGGTGGCCTGTTCTTCGTCGGGCACCTGATAGCCGGCACCATCTGGGCTCTGTTCCACATCCTGGTGATCACGCTGCAGGCTTTCATCTTCATGACGCTGGCCTTGATCTATCTGGGTCAGGCGCATGATGCGCACTGAGTTCGCGTAACCCGCGCAGCACTGTGTTTCTTTTCTCTCTGTAACTTCAACCTTCCTCTCAAACCAAAGGAATCATCATGGAAAACATTCTGGGTCTCGTTGCTCTGGCTTGCGGCATCATCGTCGGTCTGGGTGCCATCGGCGCCTCTATCGGTATCGCCCTGATGGGTGGCAAGTTCCTCGAGTCGTCTGCTCGCCAGCCCGAGCTGATGAACGACCTGCAGACCAAGATGTTCATTCTGGCCGGCCTGATCGACGCTGCGTTCCTGATCGGCGTGGCTATCGCCCTGTTGTTCGCATTCGCCAACCCCTTCGTTCTGGCCTGATAGTCTTGCTGTGAGGAAGGGTGCGCCCCGGGCCTGGTGCCCGGGCGCATGTCTCCCGGCAAATGCGTTTCAACTCTTGTTAACACACAGAAAGGCGTTGCGATGAACATCAATGCAACCCTCTTTGCGCAAGCCATCGTCTTTGCGATTCTGGTGTGGTTCACGATGAAGTTCGTGTGGCCCCCCATCGCCAAGGCCCTGGATGAGCGCGCGCAGAAGATTTCCGAAGGTCTGGCTGCCTCCGAGAAGGCCAAGACCGAGCTGGCCGTGGCCAACAAGCGCGTCGAGGAAGAGTTGAGCAAGTCGCGCAACGAGTCCGCGACCCGTCTGGCTGACGCCGAGCGCCGTGCCCAGGCCCTCATCGAAGAGGCCAAGGCCCGCGCCAACGAAGAAGCCGCCAAGATCATCGAAGCTGCCAAGGCCGAGGCCGACCAGCAGATCGTCAAGGCACGTGAAGCCCTGCGCGAGCAAGTGGCTGGCCTGGCTGTCAAGGGCGCCGAGCAAATCCTCCAGCGCGAAGTCAACGCCGGCGTCCACGCCGAGCTGCTGAGCCGCCTGAAGACCGAACTCTGATCAGCGCACAAAGGTTGACCCATGGCCGAACTTGCCACCATTGCCCGACCCTACGCCGAAGCGCTGTTCAAGGCCGCCAAGGCTGATGCCGTTGCCGCAGCGCAGTGGCTCGAAGAGCTGGCCGCGATTGCCGGTAACGAGCAACTGCTGCAGTTTGCCGACAACCCCAAGGTCACTTCCGAACAAGTGTTCGACGTGATCACCGGTGTGGCCAAGCAGGCCCTGCCCGAGATGGCACGCAACTTCCTGCGCACCGTGATCGACAACGGCCGCGTTGCGGCCCTGCCCGAGATTGCCCAGCAGTACCGCGCGCTGATGACCGCGCAGCAGGGCACCTCGGATGCCGTGGTGTACAGCGCCTACGACATCGACAGCGCCGCCCTGGCGGATCTGGCCGGCGTTCTTGAAAAGCGTTTCGGACGCAAGCTCAACCTCAAGGTCGAGTTGCAGCCCGAACTCATCGGCGGCGTGCGCGTGGTGGTGGGTGACGAGGTGCTGGACACCTCCGTCAAAGCCCGTCTGGAACAAATGAGAGTGGCCCTGACGGCGTGAGCCGCGGTGTGTCCCGAAGCGTCACTATTTACGAAAGAAGGAAAGAGTCATGCAGCTCAATCCCGCAGAAATTTCTGAACTGATCAAGTCCCGCATCGAAGGCTTGGCTCCCGCTGGCGACGTGCGCAACCAGGGCACCGTGGTGTCCGTGACCGACGGTATCGTCCGCGTGCATGGCCTGAGCGACGTGATGCAGGGCGAGATGCTGGAATTCCCCGCAAACGCCGCCGGTCAGCCGACCTACGGCCTGGCGCTGAACCTGGAGCGCGACTCCGTGGGCGCCGTGGTGCTGGGTGAGTACGAGCACATCTCGGAAGGCGACACCGTCAAGTGCACGGGCCGCATTCTGGAAGTGCCCGTGGGTCCCGAGCTGGTTGGCCGCGTGGTCAACGCCCTGGGTCAGCCCATTGACGGCAAAGGTCCGGTCAACGCCAAGATGACCGACGTGATCGAAAAAGTGGCCCCCGGCGTGATCGCACGTCAGTCCGTGGACCAGCCGCTGCAGACCGGCCTGAAGTCCATTGACTCCATGGTGCCGATCGGCCGTGGTCAGCGCGAACTGATCATTGGCGACCGCCAGACCGGCAAGACCGCCGTGGCGATCGACGCGATCATCAACCAGAAGGGCCAGGGCGTGACGTGTATCTACGTCGCCATCGGCCAGAAGGCTTCTTCCATCAAGAACGTGGTGCGCGCGCTGGAGCAATCCGGTGCCATGGAGTACACCATCGTGGTGGCCGCTTCCGCTTCTGAATCCGCCGCCATGCAGTACCTGTCTGCCTACGCTGGCTGCACGATGGGCGAATACTTCCGCGACCGCGGTGAAGACGCACTGATCGTTTACGACGACCTGTCCAAGCAGGCCGTGGCCTACCGTCAGGTGTCCCTGCTGCTGCGCCGTCCCCCGGGCCGCGAAGCCTACCCTGGCGACGTGTTCTACCTGCACAGCCGCCTGCTGGAGCGTGCCGCTCGCGTGAACGCCGACTACGTCGAAGCCTTCACCAAGGGCGAAGTCAAGGGCAAGACCGGCTCGCTGACCGCACTGCCGATCATCGAAACCCAGGCTGGTGACGTGTCCGCCTTCGTGCCGACGAACGTGATTTCCATCACCGACGGCCAGATCTTCCTGGAAACCAGCCTGTTCAACGCCGGTATCCGCCCCGCCATCAACGCCGGTATCTCCGTGTCCCGCGTGGGTGGTGCAGCGCAGACCAAGCTGATCAAGAGCCTGTCCGGTGGTATCCGTACCGACCTGGCCCAGTACCGTGAACTGGCTGCGTTCGCGCAGTTCGCTTCCGACCTGGATGCCGCCACCCGCAAGCAGCTGGACCGCGGTGCCCGCGTGACCGAACTGCTGAAGCAGGCCCAGTACTCGCCCCAGTCCATCAGCCTGATGGGTGCAACCCTGTTCGCCGTGAACAAGGGCTTCCTGGACGACGTGGACGTGAAGAAGGTGCTGGCTTTCGAATCCGGCATGCACGCCTACCTGAAGGACAAGTACGCTGCCCTGCTGACCAAGCTGGAAAGCAACAAGGCCATGGACAAGGATGCCGAAGCTGAACTGAACGCGGCCATCGCCGAGTTCAAGAAGACCGGCACCTACTAAGCGGCGCGTTCGCGACCGATTAAGGAGCATCAATGGCAGCAGGCAAGGAAATACGCGGCAAGATCAAATCGGTGGAAAACACCAAGAAGATCACCAAAGCCATGGAAATGGTGGCCGCCTCCAAGATGCGCAAGGCGCAGGACCGCATGCGCATGGCCAGGCCCTACAGCGAGAAGGTGCGCCAGATCGCTTCCAACCTGAGCCAGGCGAACCCCGAGTACACCCACCCCTTCATGCAGTCCAACGACGACGCGAAGGTGGCGGGCATGATCGTGGTGACCACGGACAAGGGTCTGTGCGGTGGCCTGAACACCAACGTCCTGCGTGCGGCAACCAACCAGCTCAAGGCGGCGCAGGCCGAAGGCAGCTCCACCGAGGTGGTGGCCATCGGCAACAAGGGCCTGGGTTTCATGAACCGCATCGGCGCCAAGGTGGTGTCGCATGTCACCGGTCTGGGTGACACGCCCCACCTGGAAAAGCTGATCGGCCCGGTCAAGGTGCTGCTGGATGCTTACACCGAAGGTCGCATCAGTGCCGTGTACCTGTGCTACACCAAGTTCATCAACACGATGAAGCAGGAAGCCGTGGTGCAGCAGCTGCTGCCCCTGACGGCTGAGACGCTGCACAACGGGCAGCGTGGCCACGACTGGGATTACATCTATGAACCGGATGCCGCAACCGTCATCGACGAGCTGCTGGTCCGCTACATCGAATCCCAGGTGTACCAGGCGGTGGCCGAGAACATGGCGTCCGAGCAATCGGCCCGCATGGTGGCCATGAAGGCCGCGACCGACAACGCCGGCAACGTGATCAACGAGCTCAAGCTGGTCTACAACAAGACCCGTCAGGCCGGCATCACCAAAGAGCTGTCGGAAATTGTGGCAGGCGCCGCGGCCGTGTGAGGTCGAGGTCTCAAGAATCTAGAGAAATTTAAAGGTATCAATCATGGCTCAAGCTCAAGGCAAGATTGTTCAGTGTATCGGCGCCGTGGTGGACGTGGAGTTCCCGCGCGACCAGATGCCCCGCGTGTACGACGCGCTGAAAATGGAAGGTTCCGCACTGACCCTGGAAGTGCAGCAACAGCTGGGTGACGGCGTGGTGCGCACGATTGCGCTGGGTTCGTCCGACGGTCTGCGTCGCGGCATGGTCGTGTCCAACACCAACGCGCCCATCACCGTGCCCGTGGGCAAGGCGACCCTGGGCCGCATCATGGACGTGCTGGGCAACCCCATCGACGAGCGCGGCCCCGTGGACCAGGCGCTGACCGCCTCCATCCACCGCAAGGCTCCCGCTTACGACGAGCTGTCCCCCTCTCAGGAACTGCTGGAAACCGGCATCAAGGTGATCGACCTGGTGTGCCCGTTCGCCAAAGGCGGTAAAGTGGGTCTGTTCGGTGGCGCCGGCGTGGGCAAGACCGTGAACATGATGGAGCTCATCAACAACATCGCCAAGGCGCACTCCGGTCTGTCCGTGTTCGCTGGCGTGGGTGAGCGTACCCGTGAAGGTAACGACTTCTACCACGAGATGGCCGACTCCGGCGTGGTGAACCTGGAGAACCTGGGCGAGTCCAAGGTGTCCATGGTTTACGGCCAGATGAACGAGCCGCCGGGCAACCGTCTGCGCGTGGCCCTGACCGGCCTGACCATCGCCGAGTCCTTCCGTGACGAAGGCCGTGACGTGCTGTTCTTCGTGGACAACATCTACCGTTACACCCTGGCCGGTACCGAAGTGTCCGCTCTGCTGGGCCGTATGCCTTCCGCCGTGGGTTACCAGCCTACGCTGGCCGAGGAAATGGGCCGTCTGCAGGAGCGCATCACCTCCACCAAGGTGGGCTCGATCACTTCCATCCAGGCCGTGTACGTGCCTGCTGACGACTTGACCGACCCGTCGCCTGCCACCACCTTCGCCCACCTGGACTCCACCGTGGTGTTGTCGCGTGACATCGCTGCGCTGGGTATCTACCCCGCCGTGGACCCGCTGGACTCCACCAGCCGCCAGCTGGACCCGCTGGTCGTGGGCCAGGACCACTACGAAACCGCCCGTGCCGTGCAGGGTACCCTGCAGCGCTACAAGGAACTGCGCGACATCATCGCCATTCTGGGCATGGACGAACTGGCACCTGAGGACAAGCTGGCCGTGGCCCGCGCCCGTAAGATCCAGCGTTTCCTGTCCCAGCCGTTCCACGTGGCCGAAGTGTTCACCGGCGCGCCTGGCAAGTACGTGCCGCTGGCCGAGACGATCCGTGGCTTCAAGATGATCGTTGCCGGTGAGTGCGATCACCTGCCCGAGCAGGCCTTCTACATGGTCGGCACCATCGACGAAGCCTTCGAGAAGGCGAAGAAGCTGGCCTGATGCGTGTGGCCGGTGCCTGTCACCGGCCCCGTTGTGCCAACTTTTTGCCAACTTTTGACGAGGAAAAGCAATGAGCACCATTCAAGTCGAGGTGGTGAGCGCGGAAGAGTCGATCTTCAGCGGTCCGGCCAAGTTCGTGGCGCTGCCCGGTGAGGCCGGTGAGCTGGGCATTCTGCCCGGTCACGTGCCGCTGATCACCCGCATCAAGCCCGGCGCGGTGCGCATCGAGAAGGCCGATGGCGGCGAAGAGTTCGTCTTCGTGGCCGGTGGCATTCTGGAAGTGCAGCCCAAGGTCATCACCGTGTTGAGCGACACGGCCATCCGTGGCAAGGACCTGGACGAAGCCAAGGCCAACGACGCGCGCAAGGCCGCCGAGGAAGCCCTGAAGAACGCCAAGAGCGACGTGGACCTGGCCAAGGCCCAGTCGGAACTGGCCGTCATGGCAGCCCAGATCGCCGCTCTGCGCAAGTACCGCCAGAAGAAGTGAAGGCCTGCCGTTTGGCATGCATTCCGCAGAAACCGCCTTCGGGCGGTTTTTTGTTGCCTGGATACCCCGGGTGGCGCCATCGGGGCACAATCGTGGCATGCGCAGACGACTTCTTCCACCCGACACAAGTGTGAACGACCTGGAGCAGGCCTTTTATGACGCGTTGCAGCGGGCGGACGTGGAGGCGGTGATGGCGTGTTGGGCAGACGAGGACGACCCGGTTTGCGTGCACCCCGGCGGGGGTAGGGCCGTGGGCCTGTTGGCAATCCGCGAATCCTTCTCAAGGTTGCTGGCCGCGGGCGCCATACGGGTACAGCCTACCCACGTGAAGCAAACCATGGTTGGGCGCTGCTGTGTGCACAGTGTCCTGGAACAGGTGGATGGGGTCACGAACGACGGATCGCGCCGCGCCTATGTCACGGCAACGAACGTGTACGTGAAGACGGCACAGGGATGGCGGATGTTGGCGCACCACGCGAGCCCCGGGCATGCCGGAGAGGTGGCTGACCCGCTTGCCGAAGCCAAGGTCCTGCATTGAGCGCGGAGCATCGCGGTGGCCGATTTCTCATTCAATTCAACGCCCTGGTGGTTGCCCGGGGGCAATGCGCAGACGATCTGGCCAGCGCTGTTTGGCCTCCGTTTCGAAGGGCGGGCACCCGGCTTCCAGCGTGAGCGCTGGACAACGCCTGACGGCGACTTCATCGACGTGGACCATCTGGCGGGCGCGCATAACCCGTATGCGCCGAGGCTGATTCTGTTTCACGGGCTGGAGGGGAGTTCTGGCAGCCATTACGCGCAGGCGTTTGCAGCGCTTGCCGCACAGCGGGGCTGGGCATTCAGCGTGCCCCATTTCCGTGGCTGCTCCGGTGAGATCAACCTGGCCCCACGCGCGTACCACTCGGGGGACCATGCCGAGATCGATTGGTTGCTGCGGCGCCTTCACGCGCAGGCGCCTGGCCGCCCGCTGGTGGCGGTGGGGGTTTCCTTGGGGGGCAATGCGCTTTTGCGTTGGGCCGAAGAGTGGGGCACGGCGGCGGCCAGCTGGGTGAAGGCTGTGGCGGCGATTTCAGCGCCGGTCGACCTTGCCGCAGCCGGACGGGCGATTGACCGAGGTTTCAACCGTCTGATCTACGCGCGCATGTTCCTGCGCACGATGGTGCGCAAGGCAGAGCAGAAGTGGCAGCAGTTTCCGGGGCTTTTTGATCTGGAGAAAGTCCGGCGTGCGCGTACCCTCTACGAGTTTGATGACCTCTTCACGGCGCCATTGCATGGTTTTGCCGGTACTGAAGATTACTGGCTTCGCGCGGCGGCCAAACCCCGTCTGGCAGATATCCGTGTGCCAACGCTGGTGCTGAACGCACGTAACGACCCGTTTGTGCCCGGGAGCAGCCTGCCTGTTCAGCAGGATGTGGGTTCGTGGGTGACGCTGATGCAGCCCCGGCGTGGCGGCCATGTCGGTTTTCCCCGGCGACTGCAGGGTCAGCCTTGGGCCGTTGATGTGCAGGAGATGCCTGACCAGGTGATGGATTGGCTGGTGGACGTTGCCGGGCTGAGAGGGTGCAAAGATAGCCAGCCGTCAGCCGGGTTACCCGCACCGGTCTTGAATGGCGCGCTTTGCCAACCTGCGGAGAAAGGGTGAAGCATGGATGACATCGTCAAGGCCGCAATGGCGAAGTGGCCCAATGTGCCAGATTGCTATGGCTGGCTGGGGTTGGACGCCAGGGGCCGGTGGTGGATGCGCGACGACGCCGCGCAGCAGGCCGGTCCATTCTCTGGCCCAGGATCGAGCTTGCCAAGCAAAGGATCGATGCTCACGCACGACAAGCTGATTGCATTCATTGCGCGAAACTACGCGGCAGATGAGTCCGGTCAGTGGTTCTTTCAGAACGGGCCGCAGCGGGTCTATGTCGAACTGGAGGTGGCGCCCTGGGTGTGGCGCATCGATGGTGGCGGGCAGGTGATCAGCCACACCGGGCTGCCTGCATCGGTGCGTTCAACCTGGCTGGACGAGCACGGAAGGCTGTTCATCGAGACCGATCTGGGCATGGGTCTGGTGCACAGCCAGGACATGCTGCTGGCGGTGGCCTCGGTGGAGGCAGGTGTTTGGCGCCCCGAATCCTGCAGCTTTTCCGAGATGCCAAGCCGGTTCCACTTTGTTGTGAGCCCGCAGCGGCGCCATCAGCAGGCATGAAAAAGCCGGCCATAGGCCGGCTTGCATCAACGCCGCTCAAGCGGCATCTATCACTTGGCTTCTTCGGCTGCAGCAGGCGCCTTGGGCTCGGGCAGCGAGCCGCCAGCGCTGTTGGTCATGTACACCACGGCGCGGCCGATTTCCAGATCTTCAAATGCACCGCCACCCTGGGCACCCATGGCGCCTTTGCCTTTGAGGGCGGCTGTCAGCAGGGCATCGTAGCCTTGACCCAGGCGAGGCCCCCAGGCGCCAGCATCGCCAAACTTGGGTGCGCCAACCAGACCGGTCGCATGGCAGGCTGCGCACTGGGCGTTGTAGACGGCTTCGCCGGTCTGCAGCGGACGGTTAGCGTCGCGCAGTTCCACAGAACCCACGCGTTGGATGCGCTGCGCCAAAGCCAGTTCGGGGTTCACAGCACCTGCGGCGGGTTTTTCGTCCTTGGTCACGTAGTAGACGAGACCGATGATGAGGAATACCGGCAGTATGAACGCGAACATCGAAGTCCAGAACAGCTGTTTCGGCGTTTTGATGGGGCCGGTGTGGTTGTCGCTCATGTTTTCCTCGGTAGGGCGGGGCTGCAAAGGTCCGGCACGGTATGGGCAAGACCGGAGACAGTCTTAAATTATAGCCAACGGCCCCGGTGTCCTTCGTGTAAGCGGCACCCGTCGCGGGCTCAGGGTGAGCCGCACTGCTAGAATCGGGGCTGTTGATACAGGCAATGCGGCTGTAGCTCAGTGGATAGAGTATCGGCCTCCGAAGCCGAGGGTCGTGGGTTCGATCCCCGCCAGCCGCGCCACCCCGGGTAAGTCATGAGGCCGAGTCCATGGCCGCGCAGAGCACCGGGAATCAATCACAGCCATTGCAGGCAGCCAAGGCACGGTTCGTTTGCTGCCTGGCTTCTTCCACCAGATAGTCCAGAAACATGCGGGTACGCTGGGGGATGAACTTGCGGCTCGGCAGGGCCGCGTACATGGCCAGCCGACCGGTGATCCAAGGAGGCAGAACCCGGACCAGATCGCCGCGCGTGAGGTAGGGAGCCACCAAGTCCACCGACACCGAAGTGATGCCCGCGCCGTCCAGCGTGGCGCGCAGCAGCGTGTCGGTGTGGTTGGCCAGCAAGACAGGCTGGATGGCGATTTCCACCGGATGGTTCGGCTCCTGGGGTTGCCACATGCGCCAGATGCGTGCGCGCCCATCGGGCTTCTTCAGCCGCAGGCATTCGTGCTGGGCAAGGTCCTGCGGCGCGGCTGGCGCCCCTTTGCGGGCCAGGTACCCAGGGGATGCGACCAGGATGGCCTCCGACTCCACTATCTTGCGGGCGACGACGTCTGCGTCAAAGGTGTGGTCGGTGCCCATGAGGGTGATGTCGAAGTCTTCGATCGGCGCCTCTCGGGCGGATTCGACTTCGATGTCGATGTAGATCTTCGGGTGTCTGCGTCTGAACTCGGCAAGCAGTGGCGCAATCACGTAGCTGGCCAGCACCGGCGGCGCGTGCAGGCGCAGCAGGCCCGCCAACTCGGTGGTGTGAGCCGTTGCCACGGCGTCGGCTTCGTCAATGTCCTGCAGGATGTTGCGCACGCGGTTCAGGTAGAGCTGCCCGGCTTCGGTGAGCGATAGCCGCCGTGTGGTTCTTTGCAGCAGCCGTGTGCCCAGGTGTTCCTCAAGGTCGGCCACCAGCCGGGTCACGACTGGAGCAGACATCTCAAGGGCGCGGGCCGCTGCGGCAAAGCCCCCTTCGTCCACCACCCGCTCGAATACGCGCATTGAAAGCAATCGGTCCATGGTCGTTGTTGGAGTGCAAATACCGGCCTGAATTGTTTCTGTTTTAGAAATGTATTGTGACCGTTGTGGCTATTTATTCATATGAAGGGAAATTTTAAAGTTCTCCCATCGATTTCGGTCGTTGCAGACCGCCACACAACGAAAGGTCGTCATCATGAAGATTCTGCAGATCAATGCCAGCGCCCGCCGCGAAGGCGCAAACTCCACCAAGCTGGCCAACACCGTGGTCGAGCGCCTGCAGGCCGCGCATCCCGCTGCTGCCGTCACCTTGCGGGACCTGGGCGCAACGCCGGTGACCGTGCTGGACGAAGTGGCGCTGGGTGCGCTGTTCACACCTGTTGAGCAGCGCAGTGCCGGGCAGTCCGCCGTGGTGGCTGAATACGATGCCCTCATCGCGGAAGTGCAGGCGCACGACGTGATCGTGCTGGGCGTGCCGATGTACAACTTCGGCGTGCCGGTGCAACTGAAGGCTTGGATCGACGCGATCGCACGTGCCGGCGTCACCTTCCGCTACACAGAGAATGGCCCCGAAGGGCTGGTCAAGGGCAAGACGGTGTACGTGGCGCTGGCCCGTGGCGGCCTGTACCGCGACACGCCGAACGACAGCCAGGTGCCCTACCTGAAGACGGTGCTGGGCTTCCTGGGGCTGACGGATATCCGCTTCGTCTATGCCGAAGGCCTGAACATGGGGCCGGAAGCGGCCGCCAAAGGCTTCGCGCAAGCGGAGGCGGACATCGAGGCCGCCCTGACCGCCTGAGGCCCCCGGGCAACCGGAGGCTTACTCCGATGCCGCGCTGAAATGCGCAGGCAACTGTTTCGCCAGCAGGTTCGCCACCTGCTGACGAAGCTGCTGGTTTTCCGCTGTCAGCTGCGCCACTTGCTTGCGCAGCCGTGCCAGTTCGTCATCCGTTGCGCCTTCGATGGCCGTGGTGGTGTCGCCTTGTTCGGGGCCAGCCTGGTCCACCGCTGCACGCTGTTTGCGTTTGGCATCGCGCACCCGGCGGGCGGCCTGCTTCAGTTCGCCCAGGCCGCCACTGGCCGCAGCTTTTTGTTCCTCGGCCGGCAAGGTCGCGACCGCCGCCGCTGCATTGATGGACAGCGTTCCCGTCTTGACCGCGGCGATCACCTCCGGCTCGGCCTGTTTGTGAATCTTTTCGATCATCACCACCTGGTTGCTTGAGAGGCGTGCCGCCTTGGCGATGTCTTCGCGGCTTTTCAGGGGTTTGATCAGTGCCGCGATGGCGGGGGTGGCTTCACCTTCCCATGGGGCAGCTTCTGTCTCCGCCTGGGCATCGTCGTGCGGTGCTTTGGCGGCGGCTTCGGCCAGGAAGGCAGCCCGGCGCTTGTCGACGATCTCGCGTTTGCGAAGGGCCAGCACGCCCCGCTGGAAGTCGGAAACGCTGCGGCGGCCGAGATGCTGCTCGATCATCCACAGGTGCACGTCTTCGATGCTGTCGAAAAGTTTGCTCTGGGTTGTCTGGAACGGCAGGCCGTGTTTCTGGCAGATCTCGTAGCGGTTGTGCCCGTCCACCAGCAGGTCGCCCCACAGCACCAGCGCGTCACGGCAGCCCTCGGCCAGGAGGCTGCGTTCAAGGGCTTCGTATTCGTCGGGCGTGAGCGGATCGATGTAGGCTTTGAGCTCGGGGTCGACGACGATGTTCATTTATGGCTACCGGAATGTGCGAAGGGGCTGCATTGTATGAAGACAATGCGCCCGCCCGCCGCACTCAGGTGCGGGTTTCGGCCGCGTGCAGCGCGTTCGCACTGCCATGCGTGCGGATGCGCCAGTACAGCCAGCCTGCAATGGTGAGGTTGAGCAGGTTCCAGCCGATGCCGTTGAGGAACGCGGCGCGGTAACTGCCCGTCAGGTCGAACACCCAGCCGGACATCCAGCCCCCCAGCGCCATGCCCAGCAGCGTGGCCATGATGACTGCGCCGACGCGCACGCCCGCCTCTTGCACGGGAAAGTGTTCCCGCACGATGATGGCGTAGGAGGGCACGATGCCGCCCTGAAACAGGCCGAACATCGCGGAGATGACGTAAAGCGGAACCAGGCCGTCGAAGGGGAGGAACATCAGTAACGCCACCCCTTGCAGGGCAGAGCCAAGCAGCAGGGTGCGTATGCCGCCGATGCGGTCGCAGATGAAGCCTGAAACGAGGCGGCTCACGATGCCACAGGCCAGCATGAGCGAGAGCATTTCGGCCCCGCGCGCGGCGCCAAAACCCAGGTCTGTGCAATAAGCCACGATGTGGACTTGTGGCATGGACATGGCCACACAGCAGGCCACGCCCGCCACGCACAAGAGGAACTGCGCGTGGGCCGGTGGCAGCCCGAAGGGGCGGGTGCGGTCAACCACCGGTGCATTCGCGCTCGACAGGGGCATGACGGCCACCGGGGGCCTTTGCCGCATGCGCGTGGCGAGCAGCAACATGCCGGTGCCGCAGACGACGCCCAGCAGCACGTAGGTGTGGCGCCAGCCTATGGTTTCGATGCCGTGCTGCACCAGGGGCGGCCAGATGGCCCCTGCTATGTAGTTGCCGCTGGCGCAGATGGCCACGGCAATGCCTCGTCTGCGGTTCCACCACAGCGCGGTGTCGGCCAGAAGCGGCGCGAAGGTGGACGAGCTTCCGATGAGCCCCAGGAGGCCATGCGCCAGACCGAAGGTCCAGATGCTGTTCGAAGAGGCTGCCCAGACGAAGCCGCCACACACGGCCAGCGCGCCCATCCAGAGCACGGGCGCCAGACCATGTCTGTCAGCGAGCCGGCCGGTCCAGAGGCCCCCCAGGCCGAAGCAAACCATCATCAGCGTGTACGGCAGGGAGGCGTCGGCCCGGCCGACGGCAAATTCCTCCTGCACGGTCGGGAGCACCACCGAAACCACGTACATGCCGCTGTTGCCCAGGACCACCAGGCCAAGGGTGAAGAGCAGGCGCCATGCTGCGTGTCTCGAGTCGATGAGGGCCGGGTCTGTGGGGGCGTGCTGCATGGACGGGCGTGGGATGGTGGTGGCAGTGTCGTTCGGGTCAACCTAGCCAGGGACTGAGCCAACCCCAGGGGCTGCGTGTGAGCGCGATGGACACCATGGTGAGGGCGCAGGCCAGTGCCAGCACGAAGCAGACGAGCCTTTGCCGTTGAGTGGGGGCGCGGCCCAGCGCCAGGATCCCCAGGCCGATGTAGACCAGGAGCAGGGCCAGCTTGGCGCTCAGCCAGGGCTCCCGCAGGGGGTTGTGCGACACCAGGTGCCAAAGGCCTGCACCCGCCAGAAGCAACGTCGTGTCGATGACGACGCTGGCCCGCCGCCACGTCCGCCGTCTGGGCCAGGCATGGTGCAGCAGTACGCCGAACCCCCGAATGGTGAAAACGAGGAGGCTGGCGGTCACCGCCGTGCGGTGCAGATGCAGCAACGCCGCATAGAGCCAGGGGTAGGTTTCGAGCAACCCCATCAGAACGACGACCCCGGGGTCTTGAGAAAGGCCAACTCCTCGTCGGTGGACGGGCGACCAAGCACTGCGTTGCGGTGTGGGTAGCGGCCAAAGCGGTCGATGATCGCCTTGTGACGGATCTCGGCCGCGAGGTTGGATTCCAGTCCCGGTTCGCTGAACAGGACCATGGCCCGTTCATGTACCGCAGGCGATTCGCTGTGCATGAAGGGCAGGTACATGAACGCGCGTTGCTCTGGCGGCAACTGGGGCGGGTGTCCGGCAGCCACAGCCTGTTCTGCCAGCAGCAGGGCCATCGCGTCGTTGGCGAACGCCGCCGGCGTGCCACGGTGAACGTTTCGGGAAAACTGGTCGAGCACAATGATCTCGGCCAAGGCGCCATTCGCGGTGCCGCGCCAATGGGGCAGAGCCTCACGGCTGGCCGCTGCCAACAGGTCGCCAAAGCGCAGGCGGACGAGCGCGTCAAACCCGGCATCGGCTTTCCACCAGAGCTTGGGGCTGGTTTCTTCGAACCAGAAGGTGAGGACGTCGTCGGGTTCCATGGGGCGCTTCTTGGGAAGGACGGGGTTGAGCGTACCACCGCTGCCGCGCTGGCACATGCCTTGTGCCCCAGTTCGGTATCACCCGATGGGGCGCCCAGCTCCCGTGGCCGGATGTGACGCGTAACCGGCGGGCAGGGCCGGTGCCGCCAGACGCCTGCCCTCGCCGCCATCAACCGAGCCAAACCTGCTGGACCCAGATTCCCAGTCGGCCTGGGCCTGCGCCACGTGCGCCCGGGTCGGGCCAATGAAGTTCCACCACATGTTCATGGGTGACTGGAACGGTTCGCCGCCCAGAAGCAGGACGCGGCTGTTCGCCGCCAGTGTCAGTTCAAGTTCGGGCTCACCCATGCCCAAGTAGGCGAAGTGATCGGCGTCAAAGAGTTCTCCGGACACCAGGGCATTCCCGCTCAACACCAGCAGGCCGTACTCGAAATCAGGCTCCAGGGGCAGGGATATACGGGCACCGTCACCGCTGGCGATGTCGAGCCCGAGCAACCGGGAATACAGGCGAGCAGGGGCAACATGCTCACGCCACTGCCCCGCCAACAGGGTGAACTGTGCGCCGTCAGACTGCCAGCCAGGCAGGATGGGGTGGTGTTCGAAAGCAGGGGGGATGTCGGCGTGCTCGGCGGGAAGGGCAATCCACAGCTGGGCCGCATGCAGGTGTGTTTCACCTGGCAGCGAGTCCTCCGTGTGCGAGATGCCGTGGCCAGCGGTCATCAGGTTGACCTGACCGGGGCGGATCACCTGTTGCGTTCCCAGGCTGTCCTTGTGCAGGATCTGGCCTTCAATCATCCATGTGAAGGTCTGCAGACAGGTATGCGGGTGTGCACCCACGTGCATCCCGCCGGTGCCGTCCAGGCTGGCCGGGCCGATATGGTCAAGGAAGCACCACGCCCCCACCATCCGCCGTTCCCGCGTGGGCAGCGCCCGGCGGATGGCGAAATGCCCGCCCAGCTCGGCATGACGGACCTCAATCCGTTGGGGTGCGGGGGTGTCGGGTGTCTCCGGTGTATTCATCGCGAGCCCTCCAGCAGATGGCGTGATCTTCTCACAACGGGGCTCCGCGATGAATACCGGGGGCACCTGTCAGTTGACGCGGGGATACTGGTTCGGGAAGAGTTCGTTCAGCTTCACGCCGCGATCGCCGCCAGCAACGATGTCACCAGTGCGGATGGCCTCTGTCAGTTCGGCCTTGACCTGCTCGCGGGTCTTGCCTGCGACGGCGGTCTTGGCAGGGTACTGGCTGGGGTAGAGCTCGTTGAGCTTCTGGCCGTTGTCGTTGCCGATGATGTCGCCGGTGCGGATGGCCTCGGCCAGTTCGGCCTTGACCTGCTCCCGGGTCTTGCCTGCAACTGCTGCCTTGGCGGGGTACTGGCTGGGGAAGAGTTCGTTGAGCTTCTGACCGTTGTCATTGCCGACGATGTCACCGGTGCGGATGGCCTCGGCCAGCTCGGCCTTGACCTGTTCGCGTGTCTTGGCGGCGGCCGGATCGGCGGCCAAGGCATGGCCGGAGGTGAAGGCAGCGACGGTGAGAGCGACGATGGAAGCGTATGCGCGGTTCATGTTTGAGTCCTTTTCTTGCGGTATGGATAACAGTGACAACCGGGACAGCCTGTGATGGAACTGTTCCCTGTCGGCGAGGAGTGCATCGTTGACGTCCCGCCGATGGATGAACTTTAAAATTCCTTTTGAAATAGATAAATGGCTCAATTCGTCATGATTAATTCCTTTAAGTGAAATAATCTGGGTCAACAGGTGTCAGGAGGCCAAGCGACCATGGACAGATTGCTTTCGATGCGGGTGTTTGAACGGGTGGTGCAGGAGGGTGGGTTTGCTGCGGCGGCCCGGGCCCTCGACATGTCGGCCCCTGCGGTGACCCGTCTGGTGGCGGATCTGGAGCAGCACCTGGGCACGCGCCTGTTGCAGCGCACCACCCGCCGCCTCTCACTCACAGAGGCGGGGCAGACCTACCTGAGCCGGGTGCGCAACATCCTGCAGGACATTGACGAGGCGCATGCGGTGACCAGCGCCCACACGCGCGAGCTTTCCGGAACGTTGCGACTGCATGCGCCCCCGGTGCTGGCCAGCTACGTTGTGGCTCCGCTGCTGGCGGGTTTTCGCGAGTTGTACCCGTGTATCCAGATCGACATCGACGTGGGTGCGCCAGAGGACCCCGCGATTGAGGATTACGACATCAGCCTTCTGGCGACCGACGACCGTTTCGACGCCGACATCGTGGCACGCAAGGTGATCGAGTCGGCAGCGGTATTGGTGGCTTCACCGGACTACATACGCAGGAAAGGGGCGCCGAACAAGCCGGAGCAGCTCGCCGGGCATGACTGTCTGCGGCTGAAGAGGCTTCACGGCAACCCGAGGCTCTGGCGGATGTGGTGCCCCCACGGTCCGGATCAAGAGGTGGACGTGGCCGTGAACCCGGTCTTGTCGGCCAACCACACCGACACGCTGCTTCGTGCGGCCCTGGACGGCGCAGGCATTGTTTCCGTGGCTGTCGACGTGGTTGCGCCCTACTTGAACCGGGGGGAGCTGGTCCGGGTTCTCGACCCGTGGATCACCGGTAAGCTGGCCATGTACGCGGCACTGCCCAGCCGCAAGTTCATCCCTGAACGCACCAGGGTATTTCTCGATTACCTCATCGCGCAAACCCGGGAGCAGGCCAGCAAGGCGCTGGAGGCGTGCCTGGCCGCCAAGGGGCAGGGCTGAGGCGACGGTGTGACGGGCTAGCTCAGGTCCCGGAGGGCGTGGGGCTGTTCAACCACGCCCAGTCGGCCTACACTTTTCCCTCCGCAATGTCACAGGGGGTTTTCATGAAACACATGACCCAAGCAGCAGGCGCCGCCTTGACGGTGGTGTTGTCGATCTGGGCAACGGCGGCGTTGGCCCAGTCCAAGGTGCCCGCCGAGCGCAACGTTGCCGCCTCCCAGAAGTTCACGACCGACATTGCCCGTGCCGAGTTGTCCAAGGCTGGCACGACCGAGCCGACAGCCGAACAGCTTGCGGCTTCCTCGTCCAACGTCCAG
This sequence comes from Hydrogenophaga aquatica, assembly GCF_054780915.1. Lineage (NCBI taxonomy): Bacteria > Pseudomonadati > Pseudomonadota > Betaproteobacteria > Burkholderiales > Comamonadaceae > Hydrogenophaga > Hydrogenophaga aquatica. The sequence goes on from NZ_BAAGVK010000009.1 coordinate 27,134, forward strand.
GCCATGCGCGATGGTGGCATGGGGTGGGGGGCCATTGCCAATGCCCTGGGGTTGCGGTTCGGGGAGGTCGTGAGTGCGACCAACCGAGAGCGGCACAACGAAGTGGAGTCGACCAAGGCCCGTGGCGGTCAACGTGCAGGCGGCAAGGGCAATGGTGGCGGCCGAGGGGGTGGTGGTGGCAACGGCGGAGGGCGCCGCTGACCGTTGTGCCGGACGGGGGTGTCGCTGACATGGCTGTGCGCGGAGGCGGGCGGATGGTTCCTGGGTGACAATTGGCCATGCGTTGATCAAAGTCACCCATGCCGTCACCTTTGCCGCCCCCGTCGACACACGCCGTTCACTGGACGGTGCGGATGAACCACAAGAACCGCACGTTCGCGTTTGTCCTGCTGTTCTCGGTGCTGGGCGCACACATGTTTGAGCGCGGCGCGGGCGCTCTGGCCTGGGGCCTGCTGGCGCTACAGTTTCTGGTTTACCCGCAGCTGGCCTATCTGTTTGCCCGGCGCGCGCCCAACCAGTTGGCGGCCGAGATGTCGAACATGCGCATCGACGCCCTGTGCTTCGGCGCCTGGGCCGCAGCTCTGCACTTCCCAGTCTGGATCGCGTTCATCCTGTTCACTGGCGCCACGCAGAACCTGATGGCTTTCCGTGGCTCAAAAGGCGTTGGGCAGGCGGTGGCGCTGATCCTGGCTGGGGCGCTGCCTGTCGCGTGGGCCTCTGGGTGGGCGTTCGAGCCCGCTACCGGCCCCCTCGTCACGGCCTTGGCCATTCTCACCATCACACTCTATCTGGGCATCGTTGCCCTGGATGGCCACAGACGGTCGATGCGCCTGCATGAGGCCCGCTTGCAGGTCCGGTCCAGTGAGCAGGCCTTGCAACGCCAGTTGACGGAAATCCAGTCGTTGCACGGCATGCTGAGGGAACAGGCAAATCGCGATGGGCTCACCGGGCTTTACAACCGCCGTTACCTCGACACCACCATCGAGCGCGAGTTGGCCCGTTGTGTCCGCGAGGGGCAGCCCGCGGCCTTGCTGCTGATCGATATTGACCACTTCAAGCAGATAAACGACGTGCATGGCCACCAAGTGGGGGACGACATCTTGCGCCATACGGCGGGCTTGCTCAACGAACGGCTCCGATCCAGTGACATCGTGTGCCGTTACGGTGGAGAGGAGTTTCTCCTCTGGCTGCCGAATGCCGGCATGGCCACCGCCTGGGAGATTGCCGAAGAGCTTCGCCAGCGTTACGCCTCAAGCCCTTGGCTGGTTGACGGGCAGCCCGTGGCCGCGACGCTGTCCATCGGCGTGGCCGCCTACCCCGACCATGCCCAGCAGGCGGATCGGCTCATTGCCATGGCCGACCGCGCGCTTTACCAGGCCAAGCGCGAGGGCCGGAACCGGGTGTGTGCCGCGCCTGCTTCCGTGGTGGCGTGAGCGGACTGGCGGCGCAGCTCATCCCCCAAGGCGCGTTCAGGGCGAGGTGTCGCTGCCCTTGGTGTAGTTGGCCAGTTCCTCGCTGAGGACCTTGTTCATCTGCGAAAACAGCATGAGCTTGCGTGTGGAGTCACGCAGATGGTCTGCCATGCGCTTGGCGATGGCGAGCAGCAACCGGGCGCCTACCCGGGGCTCGTCGTCGAGCAGCCGCAGGAAGTCGCGCCGGTGCAGGACGGCGGCCTGGATGTCGGTGTCTGCCACGCAACTGGCCGACCGCGGCGCGCCATCCAGCAGCCCCAGCTCGCCGATCAGGCTGCCTGGCCCCATGATCCGCACCACGAGCTGGTTCTCGTCGTTGGGCATGGGGTGGTGCTCGACCGACAGGTCGCCATCCAGGACGAGCAGCATGTGATCGCTGTCCGTATCGTCCCCCTCGCGCATGAAAACGGTGCCCGCCGGTATGGTCTTGTGGTGCATGTAGTTCACCACCTTGGCGGCATCTTCCAGGCTGAGTTCCTGCAAGGCCGATGGGGTGATCAGCAATTGAGCGGCGAGCGAGCGCATGGGCGGGTGATGGATCAGTAGCGGTACACGCCGCGTCCGGTCTTGCGGCCCAGGTAGCCTGCAGCCACCATTTCCTTGAGCAGCGGGCAGGGGCGGTACTTGCTGTCGTTGAACTCGGCGAAGTACACGTTCATCACGGCCAGGCACACGTCCAGTCCGATCATGTCGGCCAGCGCCAGCGGCCCGATGGGGTGGTTGCAACCCAGCTTCATGCCCGCGTCAATGTCCTCGGGGGTGGCCAGGCCTTCGGCCAGCACAAAGAAGGCTTCGTTGATCATGGGCACCAGGATGCGGTTGACCACGAAGCCCGGCGCGTTCTTCACCGTGATCGGGGTCTTGCCCAGCGCCAGCGCCAGATTGCGTACCGCGTCGTGGGTCGCGTCGCTGGTCTGCAGGCCGCGGATGATTTCCACCAGCGCCATCATGGGCACGGGGTTGAAGAAATGCATGCCGATGAAGCGCTCGGCCCGCGACGTCACCGCCGCCAGCTGGGTGATGCTGATGGAGCTGGTGTTGGTGGCCACCAGGGTGTCGGCGGGCAGCAGGCCGTCGAGCTGGCGCAGGATCTTGATCTTGAGTTCCAGGTTTTCGGTGGCAGCCTCGATCACCAGCTGGGCGGCCTTCAGGTCGTCGTAGCTGGTGGAGCCCTTGATGCGCGCCAGCGCGGCGTCCTTGTCGGCCTGGGTGATCTTCTCTTTCTTGATCAGGCGGTCCAGGCTGCCGGCCACGGTGGCCAGGCCTTTTTGCACGGCGGCGTCGCTGATGTCCACCATCACCACGTTGATGCCGCTGACCGCGCAGGCCTGCGCGATGCCGTTGCCCATGGTGCCTGCGCCCACGATGCCGATGGTCTGGATGCTGTTCATGTCTCTGTCCTCTTGGGGGTTGTGTCGTTCAACGGAAATTATGCGACGTACCGTATCAAAGCCTTGTCGCCTGCCTCACAGCCGGGCTGAAACGGCAGCATCTGCACCGCTGCGGACACAAAAAAAGCCCCGAGGCGTTGCCACGGGGCTTTCAGTCACTTCAGCGGTTTGCTCAGGCAGCGGTCTTGGTTGCCTTGGCAGGCTTGGCTGCGCTCAGTGCGGACGAGGTGACAGCGTTGAAGTTGGCTTCGGCCAGGTCAGAGGCTTGCTTGACAGCCTTTTGCACCGACTCGATGGCGGCGGTGGCGGTGGACATGGCGTTCTTGACGGCGGCCACGGCAGACTCAGAGCCCTGGGGGGCGTTCTTCACAGCGGTGTCCACTGCGGCCACGAACTGCTTCTGTGCGTCGGCGGCCTGGGCTTCGGCAACCTTGCTGATCTCGGTGCCCATGCCAGTGGCGATGTCGTACAGGTGGCGGCTGTAGGAAGCGGCTTTTTCGGCCAGGGGCTGCAGCACGCCGCTTTGCAGGGCCGTCAGCTCTTGCACGTCCTTGACGCTCAGCAGGGCCTGGGCGTGGTTGGCGCCTTCGGTCAGGGATGCCTTGGAGGCTTGCAGGTTCAGTTCGGCCAGCTTCTCGACGCTGGACAGGGCTTTGCTGCTCAGGTCGAACAGGGTGGCGACTTGGGCTTTCTGGGCGGCAATGATTTGCTCGATGGTCAACATGGCGGTACTCCTTGAAGAGAGGTTGAAAACAGGTTCCAGATGGAACTGTGAAGCGCCGATGCGACAAAACCGTGTCAGTCCCTTCGGCTAATGCTGCACTGCAACATGACTCGAAGTATAGGGGTAATCCCGAGGATTGCAAGCACTTTTTTGCTGCGGTGCAACAAAAAAGTGACAGACGGTTACGGGAAACTGGCGCCACCAGGGCTGGTGGCTGGGCAAAAGCTGCTATGGTGCGGCTTTTTCCGCAAGGGGTTGTCCGTGCTGTATGCCGCGCTCAAAATGGTCCATGTGCTCGCCATCCTGATCTGGGTGGGGGGCATGGTGTTCGCCCACTTCTTCCTGCGCCCGGCCGTGGCCGTGCTGGAGCCGCCCGTGCGCCTGCGCCTGATGCACGAGGTGCTGCGCCGGTTCTTCACCGTGGTGCTGGTCGCTTCGCTGGTGGCGCTGTTCAGCGGCAGCTGGATGATCGGCCGTGTCGCCAAGGAAGTGGTGCAGTCCGGTGGTCAGTTCCACATGCCGCTGGACTGGATGGTGATGTCTGGCCTGGGCACGTTCATGGTCCTGATCTTCGGCCACATCCGTTTTGCGCTGTTCAAGCGGCTGCAACGTGGCGTGGCGGCTTCCGACTGGCCGGCCGCTGGCGCTGCGATGAACAGCATCCGCCAATGGGTGGCCGTGAACCTGGCGCTGGGCCTGTTCATCGTCGTTTTCACCCTGCTGGTCTGAGCGGCAGCTCCACTTCCCGCAGTTCCGGGTCTTCCGGGTGGGGTTGGACCGCGAAGCCCAGCTCGGCGGCCAGCACAAGCATGCCCTTGTTCTCGCGCAGGATGGTGCCCACCACACGCCGTGTACCGCGTGAGCGCAGGTAGGCGATGAGTTTGTCCATGAGCAGCCGGCCCAGGCCGTGGCCTTTCATGTCGGAGCGCACCATCACGCCGAACTCGGCGCTGTCGTTGTCAGGGTCGCAAATGCCGCGCACCACGCCCACCGTCTCTTCGCCGTCTGCGCCGGGCAAGGTGGCAACGAAGGCCATCTCGCGCTCGTAATCGATCTGTGTCAGCCGCGCCAGTTCGCTGTGCTCGATGCTGCGGCGGCTGTAGAAGATGCGCAGGCGGATGTCCTCCGGGTCCATGCGCTCCAGAAACGCCAGGTGCTGGGGCTCGTCCTCAGGGCGGATGGGGCGCACCGTGAGGGTGGCGCGTCCGTTGTCCCAGGGGTGGGTGTCGATCAGTTCCTGCGGATAGGGCCGGATGGCAAAGCGGTCTGCGCCGCTGGGCCGGCTGCGGCTCACCCGCACCCGGGCGTCCAGCGCCACGGCTTCCTGGTCGTTGACCAGCAGCGGGTTGATGTCCAGCTCAGCGATTTCGGGCACGTCGGCCAGCAGTTGTGAAATGGCTACCAGCGTGCCGGTGATGGCTTCCATGCGGGCGGGAGGCACGTCGCGGTAGCCGCGCAGAAGCTTGGCGATGCGGGTGCGTTCCACCAGCGCCTCGGCCAGCGAGGTGTTCAAGGGGGGCAGGGCGAGCGCGCGGTCGGCCACCACCTCGACCGAGGTGCCGCCTTGCCCGAACAGGATCACCGGACCGAACAGCGGGTCCACGCTGGCGCCGACGATCAGCTCGTGGGCGTTCTTCAGCCGCACCATGGGCTGTACGGTGAAGCCGTCGATCCGCGCGTGCGGCATGCGCTCGGCTACCCGGTCCAGCATGGCCTGGGCCGCCTGCTCGACCTCGGCGGCGTTGTGCAGGTTCAGGCGCACCCCGCCCACGTCGGACTTGTGGCTGATGTCGTGCGACAGGATCTTGATGACCACGGGGTAGCCCAGTGTCTCGGCGGCGTAGACCACTGCGGGCGGTTCGGGGGGCACCACACGTGTGGGGGTGACAGGCACGCCCGCCAGGCGCAGCAGTTCCTTGGCCTCGGGTTCGGTCAGGATCTCGCGGCCGTCAGCCAGCACGAACTGCACCAGCTCACGGATGGCCGGCAGGTCCACGTTGCCGTTGAGCGTATTGGCAGCGGGCGTCTCCATCAGCTCGGCCTGATGGCGGTGGTACTGGCGCAGGAAGGAAAAGGCGCGCACCGCTTCCTCGGGGGTGTCGTAGTCGGGTACACCCCCTGCGCGGAAGATGGCGCGGGCTTCGGCAACGGCGCTGTGGCCCAGCCAGCTGCCCAGCACGCGCGGCGGCTTTTCGTTCGCCAGTGGCAGCAGTGCCTGGGCGATATCGGTGCTGGGCACGATGGCCGTGGGTGCCTGCACGAAGAGGATGGCGCTGTCGCGGTCCTGGCGCAGCACCTTCAGTGCGTCCACATAGCGTTGTGCCGGGGCGTCGCCAATGATGTCCACCGGGTTGCCGCGCGACCAGTTGCCGGGCAGCACGGCATCGAGCTGTGCCACCAGGTCGGGGGCGAGTGTGGCCAGTTCCACGCCAGCGAACGCAGCGGCATCGGCGGCCATCACCCCTGCGCCGCCGCCGTTGGTCAGCACGATGAGTTTTTCGCTGCGGTTGTCGCGGAAGCGGGCCAGCAGCTCGGCGGCGATGAACAGGTGCTGCAGCGTGAACACGCGCAGCATGCCCGCGCGGGAGATGGCAGCGTCGAACACCTCGTCCGACCCGGCCAGCGCTCCGGTGTGCGACGCAGCCGCCTTTTGTCCCTGCGCGGACCGCCCGGCCTTGACCACGATCACCGGCTTGTTGCGCGCCGCCGCACGCGCTGCCGACATGAACTTGCGCGGCGATTCGATCGACTCGATGTACAGCAGGATGGCGCGGGTGCGGGGGTCGCTGCCCAGGAAGTCCAGCATGTCGCCAAAGTCCACGTCGGCATGTTCGCCCAGCGACACGAAGTGCGAAAAACCGATGCTGCGGGAGTTGGCCCAGTCGAGCATGGCCGTGACCAGTGCACCCGACTGCGAGACGAAGGCCAGTTGGCCCGGGGCCGCGTTGGCATGGGCGAAGCTGGCGTTCAGCCCAAGGTGTGGCACCAGCATGCCGATGCAGTTGGGCCCCAGGATGCGCAGCGTGTGGCGCCGGGCGGCGTCCAGCATGGCCTGCTTCTGGTGCCTGTCCAGTCCGGCCGTCACCACCACGGCTGCTTTCGTTCCCCGCTCGCCCAGTTCGGCAATCAGGCCGGGCACCGTTGACGGCGGCGTGCAGATCACCGCCAGCTGTGGCGCCTGGGGCAGCGCCGCAACACTTGGGAAAACCGTGTGTTCACCCAGGTGCCTGAGGCGCGGGTTGACCGGGTACAGCGTGCCCTTGAAACCCGCCGCCAGGTTGCGCCAGACCGTTCCCCCCACACTCGCGGGGCGGTCGGACGCCCCGAAAACCGCCACGCTGGCTGGTGCGAACAGGGATTCCAGGTTGCGTATGCTCATGTGGGTTTTCTTCCTGCCATCCAGGCGATGAGGGAAGAGCGCATGGCTTCTTCCACGGACATGTCGATGGGGGTGACCCACCCGCGCGGGACGAAGACGGTGTAGCCGCCGATCATGTAACCCATGGGCAGGTAGACGGCCACGCGGTCGCCGGGCAGGAAGCCCTCGGGCAGGCCTTCCATGTGGTTGCGTGTCACCAGCCCCACCACCTCGAGTTCATGGCCAGGCATGCGCAGCACCACCACCTGCTGTGCCGTCTCGTCCTTGTGGTGCGGTGAAAAGTAATCGGCGAAGCTTTTGAGCGACGAATAGATGCTCTTGACCACAGGAATGTTGGTGAAGGGCAGCTCGACCCACGAAAGCATCCGGGCCGTCACCTTCTGCGATATCAGCATGCCCAGCAGGACGATGCCCGCCGCTGTCAGCACCAGGCCCAGCCCCGGAATGTAGAAATCGCCCACCACCGGCCGGATCAAGCTCATGGCCACGGTTTCGGACCAGGCCACCAGGGCGTAGAACAGGTACACCGTCAACCCCAGTGGCAGGATCGTGATGAGACCCCGGAGAAAGTATTGCGACAGGCGTTTCATATGAGGACGGGAAGGACGCGTTGGTGCACACTAAGCAAGAAGCGTGAAAGTCGTGTGTATGGCACGATTGTGCTTGATCGTGCGCATGGCGCGCCGGAACTCACAGCCTTTGCCGGGCTCGACAACAGATGTCTGAAATTTTGCGGTTTTTCTCGGGCTTGCTGGCCGCCGTGCTGCGCGTATTCCTGTGGTTGGTGACGGCCGTGCTGGCCCTGGGCCTGCTGGCGTTGGCGCTGGTGTTGCTGCTGGCAGGCGTCATCTGGGCGCTCGTTCGAGGCCGCCGCCCTGAGGCCCCCGTTTTCGTCGGCCGGTTTCGTCAGTTCACCAGCGAGCGTGTCTGGCCTGGCGGGGCGCCCTGGCACACCCGGGGGCAGGGCGACGCCAGCGAGGTGGTTGACGTGGAGGTGAGGGAGGTGCCCCCGGAAGCCGGGCAGCGCGAGCCAGCCCCGCGTGCCACGCAAGTGCTGGACGACCAGCGCCGGGACTGATTTCAGCTACCAGCTGGTGCGTGGGCTGGAAGGTGTGTCACACCGCTTTCATGTCCAGGGCGGCCTGGTAAAGGCGGTTCTTCGCTTCGCCGGTGATGTCGGCGCAGAGCTTGGCAGCCGTTTTCACGGGCAGTTCTGCCAGTAGCAGCCCCAGCACCCGCAGCGCCTCGGGTGCAATGCCGTCCTGCCCATCATCACCACGGGTGGGCAAAGGGTGCAAGACCAGCGCAAACTCGCCTTTGACGCGGTGCGCGTCTGCCGCCAGCCAGGCGCCCAGGGCGTCGCACCGCAGCGTCACGATGTCTTCGAATTGCTTGGTGAGTTCACGCCCCAGTGTGACCTGGCGTTCGCCCAGGGCCGCCAGGTCTTGCGCCAGCGCGGTGATGCGGTGCGGCGCTTCGAGCAGCACACATGCCTGGTCTTGCTGCGCCAACCGGCGCAGGGCGAGGTTCCGTTCGCCGCCCTTGGATGGCAGAAAGCCGGTGAACTCAAAGGCCACGCCGTCGGACGGCGGCAGTCCCGCAACGCTGATCAAGGCGGTGATGCTGCTGGCGCCCGGCAAGGGAACGCAGCGCAGGCCGGCGGCGGTCACGGCCGCGCACAGGCGTGCACCAGGGTCGCTGATGCCTGGCGTGCCCGCGTCGCTCACGTAGGCCACGCGCTCGCCCTGCCGCAGCCGCTGCAGCACGCCTGAAGCCGCTTCGGCCTCGTTGTGCTGGTGCACCGCGATCAGCGGTTTCTGCAAGCCGTAGGCCTGCAGAAGGCTGGCCGTGTGGCGCGTGTCCTCGCAGGCCACGGTGTCGGCCAGCCCCAGCACGTGGAGTGCACGCAATGTGATGTCTGCCAGATTGCCGATGGGCGTTGCCACCACGTAGAGCGCCCCGGCCGGATAATGTTGCGGGCCGGCAGCCTCATGTGCCGCCGCCAGTGCCGTTTGAAAAGAAGGGTTCACGGTGACCATCCAGAAACAGGGAGCGCCCGCGAGGGCAAGGCCTGCCCCAGTCCGGGCAGATGCCGCGCGCATCACCACCAAGCAGCAGGGCGACGCCGCTGAGCAGGCCGCGCTGGAGCATCTGCAAGGCAGGGGCTTGCGCCTGTTGCAGCGCAACTTTCGCACACCCGGGCGCGGCGGCGGAGAGATAGACCTGATTATGCGGGACGCCGACGGCACACTGGTGTTTGTGGAGGTGCGCCAGCGCAGCGGGGCAGCGTATGGCGGTGCCGCAGGCAGCATCGGCGCGGTGAAGCAGCGCCGCATCGTGTTTGCCGCGCGCCACTTCCTGGCGCGCCTGCCCGTGACGCCGCCGTGCCGGTTCGACGTGGTGCTGGTGCAGGGGCGCGTTGGCGGCGCGTCCCCCGCGGCGATCGACTGGTTGCGCGGCGCTTTTGATGCATCTGGCTGGGCCTGAATGGCTGAATACGCCGCAGCGCGAAGGTATGATTTCGGCCCATGCTCCTGCAACGCATTCAACAGCATTTCATTGACAGCGCCGACCTCAAATACCAGTGCGCGCAAAGCGTCGCGCCTGCGGTGGAGTCCGCCGTTGGCGCGGTGTTGACATCGCTGACCAGCGGTGGCCGCATCCTGGCCTGCGGTGGCGGGGCGTCGGCCGGTCTGGTGCAGGCCTTCGTGGCGTACTTCGTCGGGCGTTTCGAGCGCGACCGGCCCGAGCTCGCCGCCTTTGCGCTGGGCTCCAACATGGCGGCGCTCACCGGGCTCTACAACACCTTCGAGGCGCGCGCCGTCTTTGGCCGCCAGGTGCGTGCACTGGGTCAGCCGGGCGACGTGTTACTCGTCGTTACAACGCAGCCCCAGTCGCCTGAGATACTGGGTGCCGTTGAAGCCGCGCATGAGCGTGAAATGGTGGTGGTCGCATTGTGCGGGGCCAAACCCGGACCGCTGGGCCAGATGGTCAAGGACACCGATGTCCTGATCAGCGTGCCCAGCGAACGGGCTCCGCTCGTCCAGGAGATCCACCAGTTGGCGCTGCATTGCATTTGTGACGGGGTTGACGTCCAGCTGCTGGGCGAAGATTCCGAACCGGAGATCGAACCATGAAATTCCAATTGCCGTCTTTTTCCCGCCCTGTCGCCGTGTTGATGGGCGCTGTGTGCCTTGCTGGTGCCTTGAGTGCCTGCGCGCCACTGGTGGTGGGAACAGCGATGGGCACGGGGGTGCTGGTGGCCACGGACCGGCGCACATCGGGCGCCCAGCTGGAGGACCAGGGTATCGAACTGCGTGCGGGATCGCGCCTGCGCGACCAGTTCGGCGACCGCGCGCGCGTGGTGGTCACCAGCTTCAACCGCCGCGTTCTGCTGACGGGCGAGGTGCCCAGCGAGGCCGACCGTGCTGCGGCCGTGCGCATCGTTGGCGGTGTGGAAAACGTGCGCGAGATCGTTGACGAACTCGCCGTCATGACTTCGCCTTCCTTCACGGCACGCTCGTCCGATGCGCTGGTCACCGCGCGTGTGAAGGCCGCCATGGTCGACGCGAGCGATCTGCAAGCCACCGCCGTGAAGGTGTTGACCGAGCGCGGCACCACCTACCTGATGGGCCGTGTCACCCAGCGCGAGGCCGACCGGGCCACCGAGATCACCCGCAGCATTCCGGGCGTGCAGGGCGTGGTCCGGGTGTTCGAGATCATCACCGACGACGAACTGCGGCGCCTGCAGGCCGCACCTGCCAAGTGAGTGTTTCCTTGGCCGCGTCCCTGTTCGGGGGCGCGCAGGTCAGCGCAGCCGCTTGATCAGGCTGGACGTGTCCCAGCGGCCGCCTTCCATGCGCTGCACGTCGGCGTAGAACTGGTCCACCAATGCGGTGACGGGCAGGCGCGAACCGTTGCGCTTGGCCTCGTCCAGCACCAGCCCCAGGTCCTTGCGCATCCAGTCCACGGCAAAGCCAAAGTTGAACTGGTCGGCCACCATGGTCTTGCCGCGGTTGTCCAGTTGCCAGCTCTGCGCCGCGCCTTTGCCGATCACATCCAGCACCAGGTTCATGTCCAGCCCGGCGTTCTGGCCGAAGGCGATGGCCTCGCTCAGGCCCTGCACGAGCCCGGCAATGCAAATCTGGTTGACCATCTTGGCGAGTTGGCCGGCACCAGCTTCGCCAATGTGGGTGAAGGCGCGCGAGAACGCCATGGCGGCGGGGCGCACGCGTTCGAAGATGGGGGCGTCACCACCGCACATGACAGTGAGCATGCCGTTTTGTGCGCCGGCCTGGCCGCCTGAGACGGGCGCATCGATGAAATGCAGGCCGTGTGCCCGGGCCTTGGCATACAGCTCGCGTGCCACGTTCGCCGACGCCGTGGTGTGGTCCACGAAAACCGTGTCGGGCCGCATGCCTGCAAAGGCGCCTTCGTCACCCAGCACCACGGAGCGAAGGTCTTCGTCGTTGCCCACGCAGCAGAACACGATGTCGGCGCTGGCGGCGGCCTGGCGTGGCGTAGCGGCCATGTCGACCGCGTGCTGGGCGAATTCCTGGGTGAAGGCCTGCGCCTTGCTGGCGCTGCGGTTGTAGACCGTGACCTGATGGCCTGCCAGCGCCAGGTGACCTGCCATGGGGTAACCCATGACGCCCAGGCCCAGGAAAGCGACGCGAATGGAGGGGGTGGCTTCGTATGTCTTCGGGTTCAGGCTGCTCATGCGTCGGTGTTCAGATGATGGTCAGGTGTTCGGTGCCGGCTGCCAGGTCGGTGGTGCGGGCGCGCTGGCTGTTGAGTTTGATGTTGAGCTTGAGGTCGTTCTGCGAGTCTGCGTTGCGGATGGCTTCCTCGTAGGAGACGAGGTTGGCCTCGAAAGCGTCGAAGAGCGCCTGGTCGAAGGTCTGCATGCCGACCTCGCGGCTGCGCTTCATCACTTCCTTGATCTCGTTGATCTCGCCCTTCATGATGAGGTCGGCGATCAGCCCGCTGTTGAGCAGAATCTCGACCACCGCGTAACGGCCCTTGCCGTCCTGCCGTGGCAGCAGGCGCTGCGCAACCATGCCGCGCAGGTTCAGCGACACGTCCTTGAGCAGCTGCGCGTGGCGCTCCTCGGGGAAGAAGTTGATGATGCGCTCCATGGCCTGGTTGGCGCTGTTGGCGTGCAGCGTGGCCAGGCAAAGGTGGCCGGTCTCCGAGAAGGAGATGGCGTGCTCCATGGTTTCGCGGTCGCGGATCTCGCCCATCAGAATGACGTTGGGGGCCTGACGCAGGGAGTTTTTCAGCGCGTTTTCCCAGTTGTCGGTGTCCAGGCCCACTTCCCGTTGGGTGATGATGCAGTTCTTGTGCTGGTGCACGAACTCCACCGGGTCTTCCACGGTGACGATGTGGTCGTGGGTGTTCTCGTTGCGCCAGTCCACCATGGCGGCCAGCGAGGTGGACTTGCCCGAACCCGTTCCCCCCACCAGCAGGCAGATGCCGCGCTTGGCCAGGGCGAGGTTCTTGAGCTGCTGTGGCAGCCCCAGTTCGTCCACCGTGGGGATCTTGGCCGGAATGGTCCGCATCACCAGGCCGACCTTGCCCATCTGCACGAAGGCGTTCACGCGGAAGCGCCCGATGCCCGCCGGCGCGATGGCGAAGTTGCACTCGCGCGTGCGCTCGAACTCCGCAGCCTGCTTGTCGTTCATGATGGCTCGCGCCAGGGCCTGGGTGTGCTGGCCCGTCAGGGGTTGCGGCGAAACCTTGTTGATCTTGCCGTCCACCTTGATGGCGGGCGGAAACTCGGCCGTGAGGAACAGGTCACTGCCATTGCGGCTGACCATGAGTTTGAGCAGGTCGTTGACGAAATTGCTCGCTTGATCGCGTTCCATCTGCGCTCTCCTTGCGTTCAGCCAGGGAAGTTGTCGGGGATCTTGGCCTTGGCGCGGGCCTCGGCGGGCGTGATGATGTTGCGGCGGACCAGTTCGATGAGGCTCTGGTCGAGCGTCTGCATGCCGAAGCTGTTGCCCGTCTGGATCGCCGAATACATCTGCGCGACCTTGTTTTCGCGGATGAGGTTGCGGATGGCGGGTGTGCCGATCATGATCTCGTGCGCGGCGACGCGGCCGTTGCCGTCGGCGGTCTTGAGCAGTGTCTGCGAGATCACCGCTACCAGCGACTCGGACAGCATGGCGCGCACCATCTCTTTTTCCTCGGGGGGGAATACGTCCACGATACGGTCGATGGTCTTGGCCGCGCTGGAGGTGTGCAGCGTGCCGAAGACCAGGTGGCCGGTTTCGGCGGCGGTCATGGCCAGGCGGATGGTTTCCAGGTCGCGCATCTCGCCCACCAGCACCGCGTCCGGGTCTTCGCGCAGGGCCGAGCGCAGGGCGTTGGCGAAGCTGTGCGTCATCGGCCCCACTTCACGCTGGTTGACCAGGCACTTCTTGGAGTCGTGCACGAATTCGATCGGGTCCTCGATGGTGAGGATGTGGCCGTATTCGTTTTCGTTGAGGTGGTTGACCATGGCCGCCAAGGTGGTGGACTTGCCGGAGCCGGTGGGGCCCGTGACCAGCACCAGGCCGCGCGGCTTGAGCGCCAGCTCGGCGAAGATCTTGGGGCAGTTGAGCTGGTCCAGCGTCATGATCTTGGACGGAATCGTCCGGAACACGGCGGCGGCGCCCCGGTTCTGGTTGAAGGCGTTCACACGGAAGCGCGCCAGGCCTTCGATCTCGAACGAGAAGTCCACCTCCAGGTGTTCTTCGTAGGCCTTGCGCTGGGCGTCGTTCATGATGTCATACACCATGGCGTGGACCTGTTTGTGGTCCAGCGGCTCCACGTTGATGCGTCGCACGTCGCCATGCACCCGTATCATCGGCGGCAGGCCCGCAGAGAGGTGAAGGTCCGAAGCCTTGTTCTTCGTGCTGAAGGCCAACAGTTGAGTGATATCCATCCCGATTCCCGTAAGGCGTGGTTTCTCCCATTATGGCAACGATTTCAGACAATCTCCAGCGAGTTCGCGAGCGCATCACACAGGCTTGCGAGCGCGCCGGCCGCGACCCCGCCACGGTGCGCCTGCTGGCGGTATCCAAGACGTTCGACGCGGATGCCGTGGCCGAGGCCCTGGCGGCGGGCCAGCAAGCGTTCGGTGAAAACTATGTACAGGAGGGGGTAGACAAGATCCTCCGGCTGCGCGAGCAGGGCGCGGACGGGCTGGAGTGGCATTGCATCGGGCCGCTGCAGAGCAACAAGACGCGACCGGTGGCGGAGCATTTCGGCTGGGTGCAGTCGGTGGACCGCCTGAAGATCGCGCAGCGGCTGAGCGAGCAGCGGCCGCCCGGGCTTCCTCCCTTGCAGGTGTGCGTGCAGGTGAACGTGGATGGCGGACCGACCAAGGCGGGCGTCACGCCGGAGGAGGCGCTGGCGCTGGCGCGCGCGGTGGCAGCCTTGCCTCGCCTGCGGCTGCGCGGCCTGATGTGCATTCCCGAGCCCGCGCCCGACTTTGCTTCGGCCTGTGCTGTGTTTGCCCGTGCGAGGGCCTTGTTTGACGCCCTGAACGCCGAGGGTTTGGGGTTGGATACCCTGTCCATGGGCATGAGCGATGACCTGGAGGCCGCCGTGGCCAGCGGCAGCACGATGGTGCGCGTGGGCAGTGCGATCTTCGGGCGGCGGTCGTACGCCCAGGTTTGAGGCTGGGTGTCCGCAGGCTTTCAGCCCAGGCGCCGGGGGCTGAGGGCGTCGGCGCTGAGTCCAAAGTCCGTCAGGCGCTGTGGCAGCGGCAGGCCGCGCGCCAGGCTGGCGCAGGCCTCGCCCATGGCAGGCGCAGTCTGGATACCGTACCCTCCTTGCCCGGCCACCCAGAAGAAGCCCGGTGCCTGCGCGTCGAAGCCGCCCACCAGGCTTTTGTCGGCCACGAACGAGCGCAAGCCTGCCCAGGTGTGGGCCGGGCGGCGGATGGTGAGGGTGGTGGCTTCTTCGATACGGTGGATGCCGAGCGCGATGTCCAGTTCTTCGGGCTGCACGTCTTGCGGTTCGGTGGGGTCGGCGTTGGCGGGAGAAGCCAGCAGCAGCCCGGCGTCGGGCTTGAAGTACCAGTCCTCGCCCGCGCTGTAGGTCATGGGCCAGCCGCTCGCGTCCACCCCGGCGGGCAGGGCGAAGGTGAAGGCGGCGCGGCGGTAGGGGACCAGGCCAATGGATTGGCCCCCGGCCATCTGCCCGATGCGCTCGGCCCACGCGCCTGCGGCGTTGAGCACCACTGGCGCCTGCCAGGTGCCTGCGGTGGTCTGTACCGTCCAGCGGCCCGCCTCATGCCGCAGGGCCTGCACATCTGCCTGGCAGGCCAGCTGGCCGCCGTGCTGGCGCATGCCCTTGAGGAAGCCCTGATGGATGGCGTGCACGTCCAGGTCGCAGGCGTCGGGCTCCAGCAGCGCGGCGGTCACCATCTGTGGCCGCAGCACGGGGACGCGCTGGCACGCCTGTTCGGCCGTCAAACGCTCGTGGCGCAGGCCAAGCCCCGCCAGTACCTGGGCGTGGGCTTCGAGTTCGGCCTCCTGGCCGGGCGCGGCCACCATCATGGCGCCGCGCCTTGTCATCAGCGGGTGTTCGCCGAACACAGAGGGCGGGCGCAGGAAGAAGTCGCGGCTGGCCAGCGTCAGCGCGCGCACCTGGGCGCTGCCGTAGGCCTCAAGGTACACGGCGGCGGAGCGGCCGGTCGTGTGGTAGCCGGGCTGGGACTCACGTTCCAGCAGCACCACGCGGCCATGCGGCGCCAGCCAGTATGCGGCAGACGCGCCTGCCATGCCAGCGCCTATGATGATGAAGTCCGCTTCTGTAGGGGTGTCTGTCAGCATGCTTTCTCCAGGGTATCCCCTGGATTATGTCGGCGGGCGCAGTGGCATTTCAGTCCAGCGTCATCAGGCTGGCGTTCCCACCTGCCGCGGCTGTATTGACGCTCAGCGACCGTTCCACCACCAGGCGCTCCAGGGCCACGCCGGTGTCACCGGGGGCGAGTCCTTGCACGCCAACGATGGCGCCAGGCCGTTGGGCGAGCGTCAGGCTCAGCTGGCGCAACTCGTCGGGGGTGCCGTGGTGCAGCACCGCGTCGAACAGGGCCGCTGGTGCGTGCCAATCTGCCACCAGGTCTATCCGTTCCTGAACAGCCTCGGGCAGCTGCTCGCGCAAGGCGGCGTGTTCGGCAGGCCAGATGGCGCGACCATCCACGGCCAACACGGCAGCCAGTTGCACGAGCCGGTCGTCATCTCCCGTGGCCAGGCACAGAACGGCGTCCCGCGGGTGCAGGCTGTAGTCGTTGCGCTCGCCGGTGGGGCCGGTCAGTGTGGTGATGGCGCGGGGCCAGGCGTGCTCCGCGAAGCGCTTGCAGACAGCGGGCAGAGCCGTGTTCCCCCGCTGAGCGGCCCAGTCCACCAGCGCCCGAAGGGCTGTAGTGGTCTGGGGTGAATGGACTTCGTCGGGCGACGCGGCCGGGGTGTTCTGGCACCACCCCAGGGCGCGATTCAGCACGTTGGCCGGGCGTAGGGCCAGCAGGCGGTACAGGTAGATGGGGCCACCCGCCTTGGGGCCGGTGCCCGAAAGGCCTTCGCCCCCAAAAGGCTGCACCCCCACCACTGCGCCCACCATGTTGCGGTTGACGTAGCGGTTGCCCGCGTGGGCGCAGGCAACTACCTGGGCAATGGTCTCGTCTATGCGTGTGTGCACGCCCAGCGTGAGGCCGTAGCCCGTTGCGTTGATCTGCTCGATCAGCGCGCCCAGGTCGCGCCGGGCGTAGCGCACCACGTGCAGTACCGGGCCAAAGACCTCACGCTCTAGCTCCCCGATGTGAGACAGCTCGATCAGTGTGGGGGGGACGAAGGTGCCGTGGCGTGCCGCGTCATGGCCTGGCTGGTGCGCCTGGAACACGGTGTGGCCGCGTGAACGCATGGTGGCAATGTGCCGTTCGATGTTGTCGCGCGCCTCGACGTCGATCACCGGGCCGACATCCACGGCCAGCTCGCCGGGGTTGCCCAGGCGCAGTTCGGCCATGGCGCCACGCAGCATGGCGAGCACGCGCTCGGCCACGTCGTGTTGCAGGCACAGCACGCGCAGGGCCGAGCAGCGCTGGCCCGCGCTGTCGAAGGCGGAGGCCACCACGTCGTTCACCACCTGTTCAGGCAGGGCCGAGGCGTCCACGATCATGGCGTTTTGCCCGCCGGTTTCGGCGATGAGAGGCACCGGCTGGCCGGTGGCGCCCAGGCGCAGGGCCAGGGTGCGTTGCAGCAGGCGGGCCACCTCGGTGGAGCCGGTGAACATGACGCCTTGCACGCGCTCGTCGGCCACCAGGGGGGCGCCCACCGTTTCACCGCGCCCGGGCAGCAGTTGCAGCGCACCGGGCGGTACGCCCGCATCCCACAAGAGCCGTACGGCTGCGGCGGCCACCAGCGGGGTCTGCTCGGCAGGTTTGGCCAGCACCGCGTTGCCAGCGGCCAGGGCGGCCGCCACCTGGCCGGTGAAGATGGCCAGCGGGAAGTTCCAGGGGCTGATGCACACCACGGGGCCCAACGGCACGTGGTTGGTGTTGTCGAAGCCGTGGCGGACCTGGGCAGCGTAGTAGCGCAGGAAGTCGATGGCCTCGCGCACCTCGGCGATGGCGTTGGCGGCGGTTTTGCCCGCTTCGCGCATCAGCAGGCCCATCAGGCGCGGCATGTCTGACTGCATCGCGTCAGCGGCACGGTCCAGTGCGGCGGCACGCTCCACAGGGGGCATGGCCGCCCAGGCGGGTGCGAAGTCCGAGGCCGCTTGCAATGCAAGCTCTACGTCGGTTGCACTGGCTTCGCGGACGTGCCCCACGGTGTCGCGTGCATCGGCCGGGTTGTGCACGGGCTGGAAAGGGTTCTGGCCTTCTGCGCGCGTGTCTCGGGCAAGCATCGGCTGGGCTTGCCAAGGCACGTTGGCGCTGGTCAGCAGAGCCTCCTGCAGGGAATGCAGCGCCGCTTCGTTGGCCAGGTCCAGACCGGCGGAGTTGGCGCGCTGATCACCATACAGCCCAGCGGGCAGGGCAATGGCGGGATGGGGCAGGCCAACGCGCCCTTCGTTTTGTCCGGCCGCCTCCACGGCGTCCACCGGGTCTTGCACCAGTTGCTCGATGGGCAGGCTGGGGTCGGCCATCTGGTGCACGAAGGACGTGTTGGCGCCGTTTTCCAGCAGGCGCCGCACCAGGTAGGCCAGCAGCGTTTCGTGTGTGCCCACGGGGGCGTAGATGCGGCAGGGGCGCTTCAGCTCGCTCACCACTTGCTCGTACAGCGGCTCGCCCATGCCGTGCAGGCATTGGAATTCGTACTGGCCGGGTTGGTAACGCTCTGGGTCCGCCAGGTGGTAGATGGCCGCAAGCGTGTGAGCGTTGTGTGTGGCGAACTGCGGGTACACGGCGTCCGGCGCGGCCAGCAGGCGGCGTGCGCAGGCCAGGTAGGCCACGTCGGTGTGGGCCTTGCGGGTGTAGACCGGGTAGCCGCTCATGCCGTCGAGCTGGGCGCGCTTGATCTCGCTGTCCCAGTAGGCACCTTTGACCAGGCGCACCATCAGCCGGTGGCCGCTGCGCCGTGCCACGTCGATGACGAAGTCGATCACGTACGGGCAGCGCTTCTGGTAGGCCTGCACGACGAAGCCGATGCCGTCGAAGCCCGCCAGTTCAGGTGCAAAGCAGAGCTTTTCCAGCAGATCCAGTGAGAGTTCCAGCCGGTCGGCCTCTTCGGCGTCGATGTTCAGGCCGATGTTGTAGCTTCTGGCCAGTTGCGCGAGGCGCAGCAGCACGGGGTAGAGTTCGTCCATCACGCGCTGGTACTGTGCGCGGCTGTAACGCGGGTGCAGGGCCGACAGCTTGATGGAGATGCCCGGCCCCGCATGCACACCCGCCCCGTTCGCCGCCCGGCCGATGGCGTGGATGGCGGCTTCGTAAGCGGCCAGGTAGCGTTGTGCGTCTTCGGCGGTGAGGGCCGCTTCGCCCAGCATGTCGTAGGAGTAGCGGAAGCCCTGCGCTTCCCGCACCCGTGCGTGCTCCAGCGCCTCTTCGATGGTTTCGCCGGTGACGAACTGCTCGCCCATCAGGCGCATGGCCATGTCCACGCCCTTACGGATCAGCGGCTCGCCGCCCTTGCGCACCAGTGCGCCCAGGGTGGCGCTCAGGCCCGCTTCGCTGTGCGTGGCCACCAGCTTGCCCGTGAGCAGCAGGCCCCAGGTGGCGGCGTTGACGAACAACGACGGGCTGCGGCCAAGGTGGGCCGTCCACTCCCCGCGGCCTACCTTGTCGCGGATCAGCGCGTCGCGCGTTTCGGCGTCGGGGATGCGCAGCAGCGCCTCGGCCAGGCACATCAGGGCCACGCCCTCCTGCGACGACAGGGCGTATTCCTGTAGCAGGCCTTGCACCAGCCCGGCGCGGCCCACGGCGGGTTTGCGCTCGCGCAGCTGGCGTGCCAGCCGCTGGGCCAGGGCTTGCGTTGCGGTGTGGATGTGCGGGTCCAGGCGGGCCTGCTCCAGCAGCCCCGGCAGCAGCTCCGGCTCGGGGCGGCGCCAGGCGGCGGTGATGGCCTGTCTCAACGGGGTGCGTTGCAGCGGCCCGTCCACGAAGCGGGCGAATGGTGCCGTCCGGGTTATGGCGGCGGCTTGCAGCTGTTCAGGCGTGGCAGGGGCATTCATGGCAGGTCATCCATTCGGTTGGTGAATACGTGGATGATCTGCGTTTCTTTGTTGAGTTTTTGTTCGAAATTTGGCTATATTGACGAATCTTTCACTATTGATTTGCCCATGGACGAGTTGGACCGCATCGACCTGCGCATCCTTGACGTTTTGCAGCGTGACGGCCGGATCAGCAACCTCAAACTGGCAGAGGCGGTGGCGCTGTCACCCACGGCGGTCCTGGCGCGGGTGCAACGCCTCACGCGAGAGGGCTACATCCTGGGCTACGAGGCGCGGCTCAACCCGTTGAAGCTGGGTGCCGGCATGCTGGTGTTCGTGGAGGTGCTGCTGGACCGTACCACCCCCAACGTGTTCGACGAGTTCAAGGCCGCCGTGCAGGTGCAGCCTGAAGTCCTGGAATGTCACATGGTGGCCGGGGGGTTCGACTACCTGCTCAAGACCCGCGCCGCCGACATGAACGCCTACCGCAACTTTGCTGGTGCCGTGCTGTGGCAACTGCCCGGCGTGCGTGAGACACGCACTTACGCGGTGATGGAGGAGGTCAAGAACTCAACCCACCTGCACTTGCTGCGCTGACCCTGCTGTGCCGGGGGTTGGCAACGCGAAGAAGAAGGTGCTGCCCTTGCCGGGTTCGCTCTCGGCCCAGATGCGCCCACCGTGGCGTTCCACAATGCGGCGGCACAGTGCCAGGCCAATGCTGGTACCTTCAAATTCGTTGGCCCGGTGGAGGCGCTGGAACACCCCGAACAGCTTGTCTGCCCGGCGCGGATCAAAGCCCACGCCGTTGTCGCGCACCCAGAACACCTGCTCACCCCCGCCACTGGCGTGCCAGCCCACGGTGATCTCGGCCACCTCGCGCGGGCGGCTGTACTTCAGCGCGTTGGCCAGCAGGTTGTCCCATACCTGGCTCAGCAGCAGGCCGTCCCCTTGCGCCGTGGGCAGGTCGGCGGCGACTTGCCAGCACACGCTCTCAGGCGGGCGGCGCAAGGCCGGGTCGTGCTGCACCCGGTTCTGGCTGGATTGCAGCAGCGCGGCCATCGCCACGCTCTTGCGCTGGAGCGGGGCGCGTCCCAGGCGCGAGAACGCCAGCAGCCCTTCGATGAGCTGACCCATGTGCTCGGCAGCCTGGGCGATGGTGCCCAGGTGGCGCTGGACGTCCGGGTCGGCGTCCGGGCCCAGTTCTTCGCGCAGGATGCCGACGAAACTGCCGATGTGCCGTAGCGGCGCACGCAGGTCGTGCGAGACGGAGTAGGAAAACGCTTCCAGATCCTGGTTGATGTCCTGCAGCTGGCGCGTGCGCTCTTCCACCCGCGCCTCCAGGTCTTGGTTGAGCTGGCGCAGCAGGTCTTCCAGGCGCTTGACCTCGGTCATGTCACGCATCAGGCAGGAGTAGCCAGAGGTCTCGCCGGTCCGGGCGTCGTTCAATGCCGTGAAAACCGTTTGGGCCCAGAAGCGCGACCCGTCACGCCGAACCTTCCACCCGGTGGATTCACACTGCCCGAGCAGCGTGGCGCGCTCCAGTGCCAGGAGCGTGTCGTTTTCCTCGCCAGGGCTGTCGTGTGGATCGAACAGGTTCGCCGCTTGCCCCAGCGCCTCTGCCGCCGAGTGCCCAAGCAGGCGCTGGGCGCTCAGGGGCCATTCGGAAACGAGTCCTTCAGCGTCCAGGAAGAAGATTCCGGCATCCCGGATACCTTCGGCCATCAGCCGCAGCCGGGCTTCGCTGGCGCCCAGTTGCTCGGCATGCCTCAGAACCTGGGCCTGCAACCGGCGGTTGTCGTCATGCATGCCCTGTGCGCGCAGCCGCTGCTCGGTCTGGTCTGTCATGTGCAGGAACAGGCCTTGCACGACTCCCTCGGCATGATCCGGCTGAACCCGGACGTTCAGCCAGCGCATCCCCTGGGTCGGGTGAGGAAACTCACCTTCAAGCGTCTGCTCAAGACCGCGCAGCGCACTGGACAGGCAGGGCACGAGCGCATGCATCAGTCCTTCGTCCAGCAACTCGTGCAACGGGGTGCTGCGGGACATCTCAACTGGCCGGGTGCTCCAGCCGCGGGCCTCACGGTTGGCCGACAGGCAATGCAGGCGAGTGTCCAGGCAGAAGACAGCGTTCGGCCAGAGTTCCACCAGCCGCGTCAGCCGGGTCGAGATTTCATCTGTGCCGGAACGGGACGGGGCAGGCGCTTCCAACTCTGGGTACAGGTTGGAAAAAAAAGACTCTGGCAGGTAGTCGTCAGCGGGTGACAGGCTCATGCGAGAACTTTACCGCATGACATGCGGGTTGTTGCCAGGACGGTCCTGGCCGCAGCATTGGCGGTAACTGGAGCACAGGTTCCGATGAAAAGGTTCTTGGCGTTGGCACAGGTACCCCGCAGGAGATTCTGAGCCGGCGTAGGGGGTGGACGACAAGCAAATCAGCCTTGCCTGATGGCGCTTGCAAGGTTCGCGAGGCATCCTTCGGCCGGTTGAATGATGGCGGCGCCATATCGCCTGCCCATCTCTTGCCCATGGCGTTTTGAATCCACCACCTCCCCCCACCTGGTCATGCCCGGCCCCGATGTTTCGACGGATTTGCACCTGCTGTGCCCAAAGGGCCGCGGCATGGATGTGCCGAATCTGTTTCCTGCCTGGTGCAAGGCTTTTCGCCAAGTCGGTTTGGCGGTATGGCTGGCCTGCGCGGGGCAGGCCTGTGTGGCGGCGGACCCTCCGGATGGATTGGTTGCGTTGTCTTTCGAGGAGCTGCTGGAAACCGATGTGTCGGGGGCGGCAAGTTTCGTGCGCGAGGTCACCGATGCGCCGTCTGCCGTCTCGGTGGTCACGGCAGAGGAAATTCAGCAGTTCGGCTACCGCACGCTGGCCGAGATCCTCAACAGCATGCGCGGGGTCCATGTCAGCTTCGACGGCGCCTACCACAACCTGAGCGGGCGTGGATACGGCAATGCCTTGGAGTCTGCCGGCCGCATTGCGCTGCTGGTGGATGGTTACCCGGTGGCCGACCCCATGCACTACCAAATCTTCATGGGCGACGAGAGTTTGCTGGACCCTTCCATTATCGACCGAGTGGAATACGCACCCGGGCCAGGCGCCGCGGTTTACGGTAACAACGCTTTCCTGGGGGTGTTCAACGTCATCACGCGCAAGGGGCGTGATCTGGATGGCGCCCGGCTTGCCCGTCTGCACGGGTCACATGGCGACCGCAAGACCCGTTTGAACTTCGGGAAGCGGCTCGACAGCAGTACCGATATCCTGCTGTCACTGTCAACCCATGCGGTGTCCCTGCCAGATCACATGAGGGTGGATGATCTCACCGCTCCAAGGTCTGAGGACGAGCGTTTCTTTCTGAAGGTCCGGCACAGGGGGTGGTGGCTGGAGACGGCCAGAGCCAAACGCGATCAGCAACATGTAGCTGAGTTTCGGACATGGTCTGGGCAAGACCTGAGCACGTTTACGCAAGTCGGTTACGACGCCGAGTGGGATGGTTTGAAGGCGTCTTTCAAGCTGTACGACGGTTCGTTCGCGTTCCACAATGAAGAGAAGGGCAAGGAAGGTGCTCCCGATGCTGAACGGCGGTTGACCAGGGCCGCGTCGGGCGCGCATGCGCAACTGGCGGGAACGGTGTCGGACTGGCGCCGCTGGACCTTGGGGGCAGAGTACCGCAAGGAGCGGGACATTGGCCTGCAGCAACGAGTGAACTTTGGTCCTGTCGTGCTTTTCTCTCAGACCTTGCATGGTGATGACGTTCGGTTCTGGTCCATTTATGCGCAGGAAGAGGTGCATCTGCATCCAGATGTTGACGTGAACCTTGGGCTGCGTTACGACCAGCGCCAGCTTTCGGGGCAGTACAACGACGTGCTTAACCCCAGGCTGGGCCTGGTCTACCGCCTGACGCCCGATACGCAATTCAAGCTTGCACATGGGCGAGCCGCCAGATGGATGGGGTGGATGGACCGCAACATGGGGTTTGATACCGTTGAGCGCGTGCGGACCACCGAGGCTTCCGCAGAAAGCCGCTGGCCGCGCCAAGGCCTCAGGCTGCTCGGATCCCTCTACAGCTACCGGATCGACCCACGCAAGGAAACGGTCCTGAATCCGACGATGACCTACATCGCTTCTCGTGGTGCCGAAGTGGAGCTGGAGTGGCGCTGGCAAGGGGTGTTCCTGCGCGCCAGCCATGCGGTGCAGACGTCGCGCGATAACCTGGGCGAGCCCCTGAAGAACGTGCCGAGCAGGGTCAGCAAGCTCCAGGTGTCTGTTCCGCTGGCCAACGACCGCTGGCGTGTCAGCTTGGCCCTGCGTGCGCTGGCCAGGCGTGACGGGGACAACAACCCCGGTGCCGGTGCGATTGCCAAATCGTATGCCGCGACCGATGTGACCTTGCTGGGCCGCAACCTGGTCAAGGGGCTGGACCTGACGTTTGCTGTCCGCGACCTGTTTGACAAGCAAAGCGGGGTGGAGTCTCGTTTTTCCAACAAGGGGCAGGCTCTGCCGTGGGGCGGCCGTACGTACTGGCTGCAGCTTGAGTACAAGTTTCTGTGACATGGCCTTGCGGTGAGGCTCCGCCGCTAGGGTCATCCTGACGCCGTGTAGGGAAGCGCTGATGGATAAATCAGTCTTGGCTGATGGTTCTGGCGAGGCTGACCGGGCATCCTTGGCGTTATTGGATAGCGTGGGTTGTCGTGGCAACCACTGACGCCCTGTGCCCCTCCTGTCGAATCTGCTTCCCACACCCATTGGTCATGTTTGGCCCCACCGTCGTGATGGCATGCCGCATGCCGCTTCGCAAGTGCCTGAGCCAGGTCAGCCTGGCTGCGGCACTGGTGTGCGCCTGGCAAACGGGCCTGGCGGCGGGGGCTGCTGACGACCTGGTGGAGCTGCCCTTCGAGGAGCTGCTGGAGACCGAGGTCACAGGCGCTGCGGGTTTTGTGCGCGAAGTCACCGACGCGCCATCCGCTGTGTCGGTGGTCACGGCCGAGGAAATCCGGCAATTCGGCTACCGCACGTTGGCCGAAGTCCTGGAGAACCTGCTAGGGCTGGTGCTGGACTTCGACGGGGCGTATTACTACACCAGTGCTCGAGGATATGGTTTGCCCGGTGAGTACTTCGGACGCTACGTGCTGGTGATCGACGGGTACCCCGTCGCCGACAACGTATACAACCAGATATTTTTTGGCGATGACGGGTTACTGGATGTATCGGTCATCGACCGAGTGGAATACGTGCCCGGGCCTGGCGCCGCCATTTATGGCAATAACGCTTTTCTTGGGGCGATCCATGTCTTTACCCGTAAGGGGCGCGACATGGCCGGGGGCGAGCTGGCCACGAGCTGGGGGTCGCACAACAATCACAAGACCCGACTGAACTTGGGTGGGCGCACCGAAGATGGTACCGATTGGCTGTTGTCTGCGGCGGTACACGGAAACGACGTGAACGCCTGGATCAGCGCCGCTCCGGTCAGGTTTGCGTCCACAGACCGGAAGTTGTTTTTTAAAGCTCGACGCGGCGGGTGGTGGGCGGAAACGGCACTCGCCCAGCGCGAGATGCGCGAAGGTGTTGCCGAAAAATCAACCGATACCTATGCCTTCTGGCAATTGGGGCGCGACGTGGACTGGAACGACTGGAAGGCATCTTTCCGGTTGTACCAGGGCGGGTACGACTATGCCTACAGGGCGTCTGACGGCGGCACGCTCTATCGTGACAAGGTGGGCGGTGCATGGTGGGGTGGTCAGACGCAACTGGCCACCTCGATCTGGGCAGGGCATCGTGTGGTTTTCGGTTTGGAGTACCGTGCCGACCAGCGTCTGCGTTCCAAGCACGAGGAAATCAACGAAAGTGACGGCGAATTCCAGGATTACGCTCTGCAGCGCGGAGACCGTGTGCGCAATCTGGGGGTCTATTTGCAGGACGAGATTCAGCTCGCGCCGACCCTTGATCTGAGTCTTGCGCTACGCCATGACCGGCGCACCTCGGCGCATAAGATGGTACGCCGCACCAATCCGCGTTTGGCGCTGGTTTATAGACCCGGCGGTGACACATCGGTCAAGGTGTCGCATGGCACGGCTTCCCGGTGGTCCAGCTGGGACGAAATTCGATACGGGTTGGGCGACAAAGCAGAGAAGTTCCGGACAACGGAGGTTGTGCTGGATCACCAGTGGCCAGCGCTAGGCCTTAGGTCCGTAGGTTCGTTGTATCGCTATCGCATGTCGAACTTGCTGGCCAGTAGCTGGATGCCTGATTTGACCTATCTCCACTTCCAGGGAGGAGAGCTGGCGCTGGAGTGGCGTTGGAGCGGGACCACCATCAAGACCAGTTACGCCCATCAGCATGCGCGAGCCAACGATGGCAAAGGGTTGATCAACTCTCCGAGCGATGTAGGCAAAGTACAGGTGTCGGTGCCGTTGGTCACTGATCGTTGGCGCGTCAGTTTGGCTTGGCGTGTTGTCGCGTCGCGAGTCAGTCGCAACTTGGATGAGGAGCAGTTCACTATTCCCGGGTATGCGGTCACTGACCTAACCTTTCATGGGCGTAACGTCGCCATTGGGCTGGACGTCACGTTCGGTGTACGCAACCTGTTCGACCGCAGGTACGGAAGCATTGTCAATCCCTATCTTGGCGATGAGAGGGGGGCATTCGTTCGCGACGGCCGCACGTACTGGCTGCAGCTGGAGTACAGGTTCCGATGAAAAGGCTCCTGGTACTTGCGTTCGCGCTGGCTGGCTTGTGGGCGGTATTCCCCGCGCACGCGCAACTCGTGGCCTCCGCGGCACAGCCTCCTTCGTCATCCGAGCGCGCGCCGGTGGACGAGCGTGCGATGAAGGCGGCCTACCTCTACAACTTCGCGGTGTTCACGCAATGGCCCAAGCTGTCAGCGCAGTCCTTCCAGTTCTGCGTGCTGGGCACGTCTGCCGTGGGAGATGAGCTGAGGCGGTTGCAGGGGCGTCCGGTCCAGGAGGGGTTGCCGCTGGTGGTTCGCAACGTCATGCCCGGCGATGACCTGGAGCCCTGCCAGTTGCTCTATGTCGATGAAGGCCAGAGAAGGCTGTTTCCCGCCGCATTGAACCGCTTGAACGGTTACCCCGTGCTGACCGTCAGCGATGCGGAGGGGCTGGTGGAGCAGGGGGTGATGATCGAAGTCCGGCGCCAGGGCGGCAGGCTGGCATTCGACGTGAACCTGCCTGCGGCCCGCCGCGTCAAGCTGGACTTCAGTGCACGCCTGCTCAAGCTGGCCAGTTTTGTGGTCAACAAATCGTGACACAGTCCAACGCCTCCATTCGTTTCGAAGACCGCCCTTTGCGTGACAAACTCATGTGGGCTGTGGTTTGGATGACCTCGGTGGCCATGCTGGCGTTGTTGCTGTTCGTCTTGCTGTACCAGTTTGCGGTTCGTCGAGACATGCTCGCCGATGCCATGGCCGCCCATGCCAAGGTGGTGGGAAGCAACGGGGCTGCCTCCATCATGTTCGGCAACGAGGCGGAGGCGGGCGAAGTGCTGGCCTCGCTGGCTGCCGTCCCTGACATCACTCGCGCAGAACTCATGGACGATGGCGGGAGCCCGATGGCACGTTACGAGCGGCCTGGCACGCAGCGTGCCTGTTGGCTTGTGGCCTGGCGGCATGAATGGTGCTTTCTGGGTGTTCAGCAGCCTATCGTTTTGCGGGGCCAGATCATCGGTTCCGTGACCATCGAGGCCAGCCTGGATTCCGTTTACCGAGGGCTCTTGCTTCAGGCGGGTTTCGGGGCGGCAGCGGCGGCCCTCGTGCTTGCCGTGGCGTTCATCTGGACGAGGCGCATTGCAAAGGGCATTGTCAAGCCGTTGCACAGGCTGGTGCGTCTCACGAACAAGGTGCGCGCCGAGCAGGACTTTTCTTTGCGCGCCGAGGTGGGCGCGCAGGATGAGGTGGGTGCACTCGCCCTCAGCTTCAACGCGATGATGGAGAAGCTGGAATGGCATGACGCCAGGTTGAACGCGGAGCTGGTCCAGCGGCGCAAGGTGGAGAACCAGCTCAACAGAATGGCGTACTACGACAACGTCACCGACTTGCACAACCGGCACTATTTCAAGGAGAAGCTCGAGGTCGCGGTGAGCGAGGTGGTTCGCTGCGGTGGCGGGTGCGCAGTGCTTTTCATCGATCTTGACGATTTCAAGGTGGTCAACGACACGCTGGGCCATGAGGCGGGCGACGCGTTGCTGAGGCAGGTGGCGGATGGCTTGCGGGCCACCTTGCGCAGCAACGACATCATCTGCAGGATCGGGGGGGACGAGTTCGCCGTCATTCTGGAGCACAGCGTCAAGGCGGAGCAGGCGGCACGGGTGGCGGGCCATCTGGTGGCGGCCCTCTCCAGCCCGTTTCACATCGAGGGCCGGCAGGTGCGGATCGGTGCCAGTGTTGGCGTGGCGCTCTGCCCCGATCACGCGACCGACACGGTGACGCTGCTGCGCAATGCCGACACCGCGATGTACCACGCGAAGGGCAGCGGCAAGAACAGCTTCCGGGTGTTTGCGCCAGAGATGGAGAACGGGTCCCTGAAACGGTTCACGCTGGAACAGGGGTTGCGCCAGGCCATCGAAACCGGGCAACTGGAATTGCTCTACCAGCCGCAGGTGACCTTGACCGATCCACCCCGCCTGGTGGGCTTTGAAGCCCTGCTGCGCTGGAACCACCCTGAAATGGGCGTGATTTCCCCCAATGAGTTCATCCCCATAGCCGAGGAAACCGGGCTCATCCACGCCATCGGCGACTGGGTCATGCGAACAGGGTTTCGCCAAGCCAGCACGTGGCAGTCGGTGCATCCAGGCCTGCGGCTGGGGCTCAACCTGTCCGGTCGGCAACTCAAGCAGGCCGATATCGTCGAGCGCGTCCTGGCAGAACTCCGCAGCAGTGCCCTGGATCCCAGCCTGGTCGATCTGGAGTTGACCGAAACGGTGCTGATGGACGACCGCAACGCCACCGCTGACAAACTGCAGGCGCTGCGCCAGGCCGGTATCCGCGTGGCGCTGGATGATTTTGGCACCGGCTATTCCTCGTTGAGCTATCTCAAGCTGTACCCGGTGGATACCCTCAAGATTGACCGTTCGTTCGTGGCCAACCTGCCCGTGGACGAAGACGATGCCACCATCACGCGCGCCATCATCTCGATCGCCCAGGGCATGGGGCTGGGGTTGATGGCCGAAGGTGTGGAGACGGAGACCCACGCGGATTTCCTTCGGGACGCGGGTTGCCGCATGGCACAGGGATATCTGTTTTCCCGTCCGCTGCCGCTGCAGGCAGCGTCGGAATGGGTGCTGGCCTCCGCCAAGGCGGTGGATGCAGCATCACTGGTCTGAAGGTGGCGTGACCTGATCAGAAGCGCGGCAGATCCGGGTGGGCCAGTTTGCCCGCGCGCACCAGCATCTTGCCGTACTCGGCGCAGCGGTGCAGCGTGGGAATCACCTTGCCCGGGTTCAGCAGGCCCTTGGTGTCAAAAGCGCGCTTTACGCCGAACATCAGCTCGTTTTCCTCGGCGCTGAATTGCACACACATGCTGTTGAGCTTTTCCACGCCCACCCCATGTTCCCCCGTGACGGTGCCGCCCATGGCAACGCTGGTTTCCAGAATGTCGGCGCCGAACAGCTCGCAGCGGTGCAGCTGGTCAGGGTCGTTGGCATCGAACAGGATGAGCGGGTGCAGGTTGCCGTCACCCGCGTGGAACACGTTGGCGCAGCGCAGGCCGTATTTCTTTTCCATCTGCTGGATCGCCAGCAGGATGTCGGCCAGGCGCTTGCGCGGGATGGTGGAGTCCATGCACATGTAGTCGGGACTGATGCGGCCGGACGCCGGGAAGGCGTTCTTGCGACCGCTCCAGAAGCGCAGGCGTTCCGCTTCGTCGCGGCTCACGGCAATGGCCGTGGCGCCAGCGGCGCGCAGCACCTCGCTCATGCGGTCGATCTCTTCCTCCACCTCTTCCGGCGTACCGTCGCTTTCGCACAGCAGGATGGCTTCGGCCGTCAGGTCGTAGCCCGCATGCACGAAGTCCTCGACCGCCGCCGTCATGGGCTTGTCCATCATCTCCAGTCCAGCGGGGATGATGCCGGCGGCGATCACCGACGCCACCGCGTCGCCCGCCTTGCGCACGTCATCGAAGCTGGCCATGATGCAGCGTGCCAGCTGGGGCTTGGGCACGAGCCTCACGGTGACTTCGGTGGTCACGGCAAGCATGCCTTCGCTGCCGATGAGCACGGCCAGCAGGTCGAGCCCGGGCGCGTCCAGCGCGTCACCACCGAAGGTGACGGGATCGCCCTCAATGGTGTAGCCGCGCACCTTGAGCACGTTGTGCACGGTGAGGCCGTACTTCAGGCAATGCACGCCGCCCGAGTTCTCGGCCACGTTGCCGCCGATCGTGCAGGCAATCTGGCTGCTGGGGTCTGGGGCATAGTACAGGCCATGCGGGGCGGCGGCTTCGCTGATGGCAAGGTTGCGCACCCCAGCCTGTACCACGGCCGTCTGGGCCAGTGGGTCGATGGACAGGATGCGGTTGAACTTGGCCAGGGACAGGGTCACACCCATGGCATGGGGCATGGCGCCGCCGGACAGGCCGGTGCCTGCGCCCCGGGCCACCACCGGCACGTCCAGCGCATGGCAGGCGCGCAACACAGCCTGCACCTGGTCCTCCGTCTCGGGCAGGGCCACGGCCAGCGGCCGTTCCCGGTAGGCGGTCAGGCCGTCGCACTCGTAGGGGACGGTGTCTTCCGGCGTGTACAGCAGGGCGTGGGCCGGTAGCACGGCACCCAGCGCACGCACCACCTCGGCTTGCCGGGCTGCGCGGTCTGGGGCCTGGGTCTGGCGGGGGACGGCGAGA
This sequence comes from Hydrogenophaga aquatica, assembly GCF_054780915.1. Lineage (NCBI taxonomy): Bacteria > Pseudomonadati > Pseudomonadota > Betaproteobacteria > Burkholderiales > Comamonadaceae > Hydrogenophaga > Hydrogenophaga aquatica. The sequence continues at coordinate 57,589 of NZ_BAAGVK010000009.1, forward strand.
TCGTTCATCGTCCGCCAAGTTTAGGTCAACCCCCGCGGAAAAGGTTTGAAAAAACCTTCAGCCGCTTGTGAAAGACGGCATACGGCACGCGCGTGGTGGGGTTTGACCTGCATCAAGATTTGTGTCCCATGCCTGGGCATACCTCTTGAAAACCGGCAGGGGCAGCGCTATTTTTTCCATCAGGACCCGTCACGGCAACGCCGGGTTGCCGTCGTGGTCTGTCAACCCCATGCCAGTCACAGAGGAGTGAACCATGAACAGTCTGATCACGCGCGGCAGTTTGTTTGACGATTTTTTCAAGGACATGGCGCCTGGCTTCTTCGTGCGCCCGCTGCACGGGGACCCGCTGCCGCAATCCATCAAAGTGGACATCAAGGAGAACGGCCAGTCCTACACCGTGGAGGCCGAGATGCCAGGCATCCCCAAGGACGACATCCAGGTGACCATCGAGGGCAATGTGGTGACCCTCGGCGCCGAGGTCAAGCAGATGGACCGCCAGACGGCCGACGAGAAGACCTTGCGCAGCGAGAGGTACTACGGTTCGGTGATGCGCAGCTTCCAGTTGCCCATGGACATCGACAAGTCCGGTGCCAAGGCCCGCTACGACAACGGCGTGTTGACACTGACCCTGCCGAAGAAGACCGGCTCTGGCAGCCACCGTCTCACCATCGACTGACGGCCGATCCCTGCCGGATGTTGGGTCAGGCCAGCACTTTCCTGAGCCATTCGGCGAAGGTTGCGCACTCCCAGCGGTCCATGGTGCCGGTGCGCCAGCACAGGTAGTGGGCGTGCGGGCTGGGTACGTCCGTGAGGAAGGGGGCGCTATCCCCCAGCCTCACGAGCGAGCCGTTCTCTATCCAAGGTGCCCCAAGCTTGTGCCTCACCAGCGCCACACCCATGCCCGCGGCCGCGCCGTCGCACATCAGCCCGATGTCGTTGAACTGTGAGCCGTCGGCGGGTTCGGGCCAGTCCAGGTGGTTGGCCGCGAACCACGTCCGCCAGGGCTCCAGGGGGCTGCGCAGCAGCGGCACGCCCTCCAGGTCCTCGGCGGTTTCGAAGGGGCCGTGTTCTCTCACGAACGATGGGGAGGCCAGGGGCGTGATCACGTCTTTCATCAGGCAGATGTGTTCGACGTCCGCGTAGCGGCCCGTGCCGTAACGGATGGTGAGGTCGGCGTCCTCCGCCACCACGTCGAGCAGCGGAATGCTGACCTGCAGGGTCAGGTCGATCTCCGGGTAGGCCTCGGCGAACTGCTTGATGCGCGGCATGACGATGGACCGCGCGAACGTAGGTGTGATGGCCAGGCGCAGCTTGCGCCGGCCAGGGTTGGCCTGGGCACTGGGGAACTTCTGCAGCGTGGCCAGCCCCTCGCGCACGTGGGCCAGGTACTCGCTGCCCTCGGTAGTCAGGGAAAAATCGGCCCGGCCGAACAGCTTCACGCCCAGTATCTGTTCCAGCTGCTTGACCCGGTGGCTCACCGCGCTGGGTGTGACGCATAGCTCCTCCGCCGCCTGCGTGACGCTGCGCAAACGGGCCAATGCCTCGAAGGTCAGGAGGCACTGTATGGGAGGAATGCGTACGGCCATGGGGGTGTGATGATGAGCTGCTCCGGCACGAGATATGCTTGCTTGGCCGGGGGCGTTTGGCACCTATTGTCGCAAAACGCAGGGGTCCCAAGGAGTGGTTGGCGCACAACGCCTGTCCGCTCGTGTTGCTGAGGAGGCGAAACATGTCTGGATATGGAGGCTCGCCGGGGCGGGCGGCGGCGGTGCGGAGCATGACTGCCACGGGGTGGATGTCTTTGTGGGCAGCCCGTCTGCGTGCGGCGCCGCGGCCGAGCGTTGCGGGGCACGAAGGTGTTGCCAGGTGGATTGATGGGCTGACGGTGCGAGCCAGCTTGTTGATGGCTTTCGCGACCATGCTGCTGGGGGCGTTGGCCATTGGGGCGTTTTCGCTTCGCCAGATGGGTGGTCTGAACGACGCCAGCCGTGTTCTCTACGATCAGGCCTACCGTGCGGGTCAGGCCGCTGAACAGGTGCGCAGCGGGATGTTGCGGGCCAGCCGGGCGCAGTCGCAGTTGTTGACTGCCACCACAGCGGCAGAACGCGACACGTTGGGGGCGCAGATCGCGAGCAGCCTGCGGCATGTTGACGAACAGACAGCCGTTTTGCGAGCCTTCGCTTCCGAAGAGGACTCTGCCAGCACCGTCGAGGCGTTGGTGGCAGCGGAGGCCACTTTTGCCCGTTTGCTGGACGGGTATGTTGCACTGGTCAAGGCTCAGCCCCTGGATCTGATGCTCATGAGTCCCGATGTGGTGACGCAGGACGCACGCCTGCAATATGAAACTCGCAAGCTTGAAAAAATTGTCGATGAGCTGACCGCGAAACGTGCACAGTCTGCGGAGGCGACTTTGGCCAATGCAGACCACATTTACCAGGTGTCCATGGGGTGGATGGCTGCCATCACCCTGGCACTGGTGGTGTTGGCAGGCGTCATCAGTGCCTGGGTGACGCGGCGCCTGACCCGTCAGCTTGGAGCGGAGCCTGCACATGCCAAGGCGATTGCGGGGGACATTGCTCAAGGCCGATTGAACGGCCAGATTCGTGTTTCTTCACGGAATGAGGGCAGCCTGATGCATTCCCTCGCCGAAATGCAGGCGCAGCTTGCGCGGACGTTGCGTGAAGTGGCCGCAAGCTCCCGGCAGGTGGCTCAGGCGTCTGGCGAGATCACAGCCAGCAACCAGACGCTGGCACAACGCACCGACCAGCAAACACAGGCTCTGGCGCAGGCAGCGGTCAACATTCGGCAGATGGCCGACATTGCCCGCCGAAACGCTGATGGGGCAGGCGAGGCAGCAGCACTGACAGCTCAGGCGCACCAGGCGGCGCGCGTTGGCAGCGACGTGGTGGTTGACGTGGCCCAGACCATGGAACAGATTGACCAGGGCACTCGTGCCATCCAGTCCATCACCGGTGTCATCGAGGGCATTGCTTTTCGCACCAACATCCTGGCGCTGAATGCGGCCGTCGAGGCTGCGCACGCCGGAGAGCATGGCAGGGGGTTTGCCGTGGTTGCTGCCGAAGTGCGCGAACTGGCCAGGCGCAGCGCCGATGCTGCGCGCGAGATCAACGACATCATCCACGGCTCCACCGCAAAGGTGCAAAGTGGTGTGGAACAGACGCAGAAAGCCCGCGACGCCATCTGCAAGGTCACCGAAGCCATCCAGTCGGTCAGCAATGTGATGGAGGATATCTCCGTGGCTTCGGCCGAGCAGAGCGAAGGGATTGCGGAAATCAACCAGGCCGTGAACGGGCTGGATGCGGGCAACCAGCAGAATGCAGCCTTGGCGCAGCAGGGCGTGGTGACAGCCCGCCTGTTGGACACACAGGCGCGACGGCTGGACGAGTTGCTTAGCCGGTTCGAGCTGGGCACCCAGGACTGAGCGCCCGTCCCGCGTTTACTTGAACACGACCGTCTTGTGGCCGTTGAGCAGCACGCGGTGCTCGCTGTGCCATTTGACGGCTCGGGCCAGCACCTGGCTCTCGGTGTCGCGGCCTATGGCCGTGAGGTCGTCCACCGTCATGCTGTGGTCCACGCGTGCCACGTCCTGCTCGATGATGGGGCCCTCGTCCAGGTCGGCCGTCACGTAGTGGGCCGTTGCGCCGATGAGCTTGACCCCCCGGTCGTGCGCCTGGTAGTAGGGCTTGGCTCCCTTGAAGCTGGGCAGGAAGCTGTGGTGGATGTTGATGGCCTTGCCCGAGAGCTGGGTGCACATGTTGTCGCTGAGGATCTGCATGTAGCGTGCCAGCACCACCAGTTCGGCCTGCTCTTGCCGGATGATGTCCAGCTGACGTGCTTCCACTTCGGCCTTGGTTGCTGCCGACACGGGCAGGTGGTGGAAGGGGATGTTGTAGCTGGCCGCGAGCTGGTAGAAGTCGCGGTGGTTGCTGATGATGGCGCGGATGTCCAGACGCAGCAGGCCGCTTTTCCAGCGGAACAGCAGGTCGTTGAGGCAGTGGCCTTGCTGGCTCACCAGCAGCACCGTGCGCATGGGCTCGCGCAGCGGGTGCAGGCCCCACTGCATGGTGTGGGCTTCGGCGAAGGCCTGCACCCGCTGGTGCAGCTCGGCCGCGGGCAGGCGGTCGCAGACGAACTGCACCCGCATGAAGAACAGGCCGGTGTCGTGGTCGTTGTATTGGGCGGCTTCCTCGATGTTGCCGCCGTGTTCCAGCAGAAAGCCCGAGACGGCGTGCACGATGCCAGGCTTGTCCTGGCAGGACAGGGTCAAAACATAAGTGGCGTTCATGATGGCGTGATTGTCGCAGCCTTGGCGCGGGTTCATCGGGGGAGCCGCTGACGCAACTCCGCGCAGTGGTCCTGCCGGGGTTGGCTGTCTGTGGGCCAGTGCGTGCCCGGCGCTGGTGCCACCCGGTCGCCTGCCGGGCCCATGAGCACGGATTGCACGGCGCCAGCCGACGCTGGCCAGGGCACTTGCAGCTGGCGCAGGTGGTGCGCCACGCCCAGGTCTTGCCTGGCGTGCTCGTTGCCGCAGAGCAGCACGGCGGTGCGGCCTGGCTGCCAGGCGCGGGCCACGGCATGCGCCATGGAAACGTCGCGTGCGATCTGGATGCGTGTCATGCCCGGAATGTGCTGTTCGGGCAGCAGGTGGCAATGCCCTTCGCGCACCCGCTCCCGCAGCGTCTTCAGGGCCGGCGCGGGCAACAGGGCGTCCAGCGATTCGTCCTCCATGGCCTTGCGCATGCCATCCCGCGGCAGGTTGCCCCCGAACACGGGAGCGCCAGCGCGCACCGCTGCCATCACCGGCTGGCGGTAGCGGCTCCATGGCCAGGCACCGTCCTGCCAGGCCAGAGCGCGCCGCACCTCGTCCTCGCTGGCGGTGGGGGGCAAGCCGCGGGTGCTCTGTCCCTGCTCTGCCATTTCCAGCACCAGTGCCGCCAGAACGCCTTCCGACGCCAAGGCTCGCAGCACGGCTTCCTGCAGGGGCGGGTGGTCGGGCGCATCGTGCATTTCGCCCAGCAACAGTGCCGGGCAGGGCAGCAGCGGCCGCAGGCGCTCCGGCAACTGCTCGACACGAACAGTTACCTTTGTGTCTGTGAGCGGGGCGCAGCCCGCCAGCCAGACCGACCCCAGGGCGCCAAGGGCGGACCTGCGGGTATACCGGTCAAAAAGGTCAACGGCGAAGTCTCGCATGGAACGTGTGGGCGTGCAGTTGCTTGAAAACTCTCCCGGACCGCTGTGCGGTTTTTCGGTTCCTGACGGTGTCTGGCCCTGCAAAATGGGCACCGCGTCCTTGGGACGCATTTTTTTTGAAAGGACTCCGCATGCAAATGAACGACACCATCGCCACCCTGCCCGTTGCAGATGGCAGACTGCCGGTCAATCGCGTGATCCAGAAATGGTTTGCCAGATGTTTCGCCATTGTGTTCCTGACGCTTTCCGGGGCCATCCTCCTGTCGGGCTTCGCTCTGGCGCTGGATGGGCTGGCGACCGGGACGGAGGCGTCGCAGATCATTATCAAGGTGGTGAACGACTGTGTCATCGCCATTGCCGTTTTTGAACTCGCTATAGTCATCAACAAGGAGTACGGCCATGAAAGCCAGCACGATGTGGTGGCCATGTTGCGCCGCACCTTGCCGCGCTTCATCGGCACCGTGTGCGTTGCGCTGGCGCTTGAGGGGCTCATCATGGTCATCAAGTACAGCCAGCTGGATCGCGCGGGCAACCTGTACTACGCCGCTGCCACGGTGATCAGCTCAGCGGTGCTGCTCATGGCGCTGGGTCTGTTTCTCAAGTACGTGCCAAACGAATAAGAAGGCGCGGCCGTTTTACCTGGGGGGAGGAGGGGCTTATTGCTTCCGCACAAGTTCGCACATTGAGGGTGGCGGGCACGCTGGCGCTGGCCTGGCTGGCGGCACTGGCATGCGTCTGGCTGTCCACACCGATTCCCTGGATGATCGGTCCGCTGCTGGCAACGGCAATGGTGTCCCTGGCGGGGGCGCCCACCGCCAGCCACCACCGCCTGCGCAACATTGGGCAGTGGGTCATCGGGGCGGCGCTGGGCCTGTATTTCACCCCCGAGGTCGGGCGTCTGGTGGCCAGCCTGTGGTGGGCCGTTGCACTGGGCATTGCCTGGGCCTTGTGGCTGGGGTGGGTGTTCGGGCGCTGGCTGCAGCGTGTGCACGCCCCGCATCTGGGACTCAGCCTCTCGCCAGCCAGCCTGCGTGCCACGACTTATTTCGCGGGCTCGATTGGTGCAGCATCGGAGATGACGCTGCTGGCCGAGCGTGCCGGCGCGCGCACGGACCTGGTCGCGGCTGCACACAGCCTGCGGGTGCTGATGGTCACGCTGACGGTGCCTTTCGCCATGCAGTTCCTGGGGGTGTCTGGCGTTGAATTGTTTGCTGGGCCTGCGCGGCGGGTGGACCTGATGGGGTTGTTGTTGCTGGGCGTCTGCACGGGCCTGGGCGGTTGGGTGGCGTACCGCTTGAGGCGTGCCAACCCCTGGTTCATGGGGGCGCTGTTCGTGGCCATCGGGTTGACGCTGGCCGGGCTGGAATGGTCGGCGCTGCCTTCGTGGTTGACCAACGCTGCACAACTGGTCATTGGCGTGAGCCTGGGGGTGCGGTTCCGGCCGGCTTTCCTGCACACCGCGCCACGCTGGCTGGCGTCGGTGGCGCTGGCCACCTTGCTCATGATGGCGCTTTGCGCCGCTTTCGCCTGGGCGATGTCTGCGGTCACGGGCCTGCACCCGGCCACGCTCGTCCTGGCCACGTCTCCCGGAGGTATCGCGGAGATGTCCATCACCGCCAAGGTCCTGCATCTCGGGGTGCCGGTGGTCACCGCTTTCCAGGCCTGCCGGCTGGTGGCGGTGCTCATGCTGGTCGCACCGATGTACCGCTGGCTCGAAGCGCGCCAGCCCGCGTAGCGCATGCGCGGCAGCCCCTCCTGGAGCCGATAAGATACTCATACATCGCACTGGCACGTGCCCACGGGCTGCGCGAACGGTGCGCCTGCTTTGCAACAACACCTCAGGAGAGTTCCATGGCCAAGAAAGCCGCTGCCCCCGCCAAGCCGTTGAAGATGGACATCGGTATCAGCGAAAAGGACCGCGCAGCCATTGCCCAGGGTCTGAGCCGCCTGCTGGCGGACACCTATACCCTGTACCTGACGACGCACAACTTCCACTGGAACGTCACTGGCCCGATGTTCAACAGCCTGCACGACATGTTCATGCAGCAGTACACGGAGTTGTGGAACGCCGTCGACCCCATCGCGGAGCGCATTCGTTCCCTGGGCCATGTGGCGCCGGGCTCGTACGCACAGTATGGCAAGCTCAGCTCCCTGCCTGATGCCCCGGAGGCACCGCCCAAGGCGATGGAGATGGTTCGTATCCTGGCGCAAGGCCACGAGGCTGTGGCCCGCACCGCACGCAGCATATTCCCGCTGGTGGAAAAGGCCAGTGACGAGCCCACCGCCGACGTGCTGGTGCAGCGACTGACCGTGCACGAGCAAGCTGCCTGGATGTTGCGCAGTCTGCTGGAGGAGTGATCCACCGCTTGCCAGGCCCCCCTGGCAAAAAGAAAAAGCCCTTGCGCAACCCGCAAGGGCTTTCTTTTTGAGCGGCAGAAACTCAGTGGACGATCACGGGCATCTGCGCGAGCGTGGCGTAGCCTTCCAGCGTGTCTTCCACCTCTTCCTGGGTGGGCGTGTTCTGTTGCCAGGCCAGGATATGCTGCTGGAACATCTCGGCCCAGGAGCCGTCCAGGTAAACCTCTTTGCCAGAGCGTTTGTCGACGATCTCGAAGCCATGGCGTGGCAACTGCGGGCCGGCCGGCTCAACCTCCACCCCGTCCTTCTGGTCCGGGGCGTTGGCGAAGATGTGGACCACCGCGAATGAATCAGAGTCGTAGAGCATGTGCATGATTCAAATGTCCTCGAAACGCGAAAACCCTGCAAGCATCCGGCCGATCCCTGCGCTGCAGCTTTCGACCTTTTTGCAACATCTTGGAGATGGGGTTGCCGGTTTTGGTTTCAAGTGCCCGGATCAGCGGTGGCTCAGGCGCTGGTCGACGGTGTCGCCGTCTTCTTCAACAAGGAGGATGCGCACCGGCATATGATGCATTTCGGGGGCCAGCCAGAGGGTCATCCGGGTGTCGCCAGGGTGGCGGGCCTCCCGCTCCAGCTTCCAAGCAGTGAGCTTGCCCGCACCTGTATCGATGGTCTCGCCCCCCCGCCAGACGAACGTCCACGGCTGTGCCTGGGCCGGGCTGAGCACCGGCAGGCTCCAGCTCTGGCCGGGTGCCGGAGGCGTTTTCTGCCCGGCCAGCAGAAAGGCCAGCTGGAAGAAAAGGCTCAGGCGGTCCTGTGCGCCCGCTGGAAGGGGGAGTACAGCACCTGATGGGTTTGAGGTGTAGCTCCCTTTGGGCCAGTCCATGTCCAGGCGGCGCTCCTTGCGCGCACGGTCGACGAAGGTCTCTGGGCGCAAGCCCTGCGTGCTCAGGGTTCCCTGGCTGGTCTGCACCCGGCTGCCGAGGAACGTGGCGCGCAGCAGCATGGTGGTTTCGTAGCGTTGGCCGTCGTGCTTCCAGTTCAGCGTCGCCTTGGCACGGTAGGGGATGCCCTTGGCGTTGCCGGAAACGTCATAGGCCCACTCTGAGGGCGCAGGCAGGCCTGGGGCCTTGCCGTTCTGTGCCCATGCAAGCCTCGGGGCCAGAGCGGCCAGCCAGGGCAGGCACAGCAACCCTCGGCGCAGGCGGGATGTGGAGCGAGAAGGAAGCATGCGCCGGATCGTACACTCCGCTCAGACCGGTTTGTGCCGGCAATGCGTATCCAAACGCAAGTGGTTTTTACGTTGCCGCCTCGCCTTCTGGCGAGGCACAGGAACTCCAGATGAAACTCGCCACCTACAAGGACGGCTCGCGCGATGGCCAGCTCGTGGTCGTGTCGCGCGACCTGAGCACCGCGCATTACGCCACCGGCGTCGCTCACAAACTGCAACAGGCGCTGGACGACTGGAACTTCATCGCCCCGCAGCTGCAGGATCTCTACGTCACCCTCAACCAGGGCAAGGCCCGGCATGCGTTCGCCTTCGATCCGCGCATGTGCATGGCACCGCTGCCGCGGGCCTACCAGTGGGCAGACTGTTCAGCCTACCTCAACCATGTGGAGCTGGTCCGCCTGGCGCGCAACAGCGAGGTTCCCGCCGACTACTACACCAGCCCCCTGGTGTACCAGGGTGGCAGTGACGACTTCCTGGGCCCGACCGATGACGTGACTGTGCCCGACGAGGCCTGGGGCATCGACTTCGAGTCGGAAATCGCCGTCATCACCGGTGACGTGCCCATGGGGGCCACGCCCGAGCAGGGGCTGGATGCCATCCGCCTGGTGATGCTGGCCAACGACGTGTCGCTGCGGCATCTCATTCCCGACGAGCTGGCCAAGGGCTTTGGTTTTTTTCAGAGCAAACCGGCCACGGCCTTCAGCCCGGTGGCCGTCACGCCTGACGAGTTCGGCGACGCCTGGCAGCACGGCCGTCTGCACCTGACGCTGCAGTCCACCTGGAACGGCCGCAAGGTGGGCATGTGCGACGCGGGTGAGATGACCTTTCACTTCGGCCAGTTGATTGCGCACCTGTGCAAGACGCGGCGGGTGCGCGCGGGCAGCATCGTGGGCAGCGGCACCGTCAGCAACAAGGGCGTGCAGGTGGACGGCCGCCAGGAATGGCCCAAAGGCTACAGTTGCATTGCGGAAAAGCGCGCTATCGAAACCATCCAAGACGGCAAGCCCGTGACCGGTTACATGAAGTTTGGCGACACCATCCGCATCGAGATGAAGGGCCGCGACGGCCAGAGCATCTTCGGCGCGATTGACCAGACCATCGCGCCGCTGGACTGACAGGAGCACACATGCAAGTCTTTCACAACCCGCTGCATGGCGGCCATGTGGGCCGCCACGAGATGTTCCGGGGCAAGCTGGTGCCCTGCCACGAAACCCCGGACCGGCTGGACCATGTGCTGGCCGAGCTGCGCCGCCGCCAGGTGGGCTCGCTCGCCACGCCCGGCGAGCCAGACGAAACGCTGCTGCGCCAGATCCACACCGAACGCTACCTGCACTTCCTGGCCACGGCGTGGGACGAGTGGGTGGCGCAGGACCCGGCCAACGCGGCGCTGGACATCCTGCCTTCGGTGTGGCCGGGCCACGCCTTCCGCACCGATGTGCTGCCCTCCAACTTTTCGGCGCGGGTGGGGCTGTTTTCGTTCGACGCGGGCACGCCCTTGACGGCAGGCACCTGGGCGGCGGCACGCGCGGGCGCCGCTTGCGCGGTGGATGCGGCGCGCGCCGTGGCCGGGGGGCAGCGTGTGGCGTTTTCGCTGTCGCGCCCGCCCGGGCACCACGCGGGGCCGGATTTCTTCGGCGGTTATTGCTTCCTCAACAACGCCGCGCTGGCGGCGCAGGCCTTGCGTGACGCGGGCGCGCACCGCGTGGCCGTGCTGGACGTGGACTACCACCACGGCAATGGCACGCAGAGCATCTTCTACCGGCGCGACGACGTGCTCACGGTTTCGCTCCACGGCGACCCGCATACCGAATACCCTTTCTACCTGGGCTATGCCGACGAGCGCGGTGAAGGACTGGGGGAGGGCTGCAACGTCAACCTGCCCATGCCGCGCGGTACAGGGCCTGACAAATGGTTCGAGACCCTGGCTCACGGCCTGCAGGCAGTGGCCCGCCATGGTGCGCAGGCGCTGGTGGTGTCGCTGGGGGTGGATACCTACGAGGGCGACCCGATCTCGGGCTTCCACCTGCGCAGCGACGACTACTTCCGCATGGGCGAAGCCCTGGCCGGCGCGGGCTTGCCCACGGTGTTTGTGTTCGAGGGCGGCTACGCCGTCGCGGCCATCGGCGTGAACGTGGTCAACACGCTCGAAGGCTTCCTGGCGGCTGCGCGCTGACGCTGCAGCCCCGGCCGCTCAGGTGGCGTAGACGCTGTCCAGCGAACGGAAGCCTTTGACCTCGATCGGGTTGCCGAACGGGTCCAGGAAGAACATGGTCCATTGTTCGCCGGGCTGGCCCTCGAAGCGCACCTGAGGCTCCAGCACGAAAGCCACGCCAGCGCCACGCAGGCGTTCAGCCATGGCCTGCCAGTCGGGCAGCGCCAGGATCAGGCCGAAGTGGGGCATGGGCACCAAGTGGTCACCCACGTGCCCGGTGTTCGCGGTGGCGAAGGGTTGCCCCAGGTGCAGCGATATCTGGTGCCCGTAGAAGTCGAAATCGACCCATGTGCCGGTGCTGCGGCCTTCCGTGCAACCCAGCACCCCGCCGTAGAAGCGGCGGGCGGTGTCCAGGTCGGTGACGTTGAAGGCGAAATGGAAGAGACTGCGCATGCGAAAGAGGATAGCAGCTCTGGCCAGCCAGCCGGGGCTTACAGGCTGGGAGGAACCACGCCGCCCTTGGCACGCTCGGCCTTGTCCTGGCAGGCAAGGCAGCGCAAGGTGGTGGGGCTGGCATGCAGACGGGCCGTGGGAATGTCCACGCCGCAGTCGATGCACAGGCCGTACTGACCGGATTCGATGCGTTTGAGCGCCTCGTCGATGGCGGTCAACTCGGCCGATTCGCGTTCGTCCAGCGCCATGGCCAGGTTGCGCTCCCCGTCAACCTGCGTCCAGTCACCGCTTTGCACGTCGTGCCGGTCACCTGCTGCCTCTGCGCGCCCGATCTTTCCGCCGCGTTGCGCCCGGATCTGCGCGATCACATCGCTGCGCATCTGTTGCAACTGCTGAGCAAAGGTGTCGGAAATGTTCTGGCTCATGGGTGAATACTCCTGATGTGAAACGCGGCAGAACGGCCTGCGTTCCATTGCTCATTATGTTGAGGTATGGCGTCTTCCGGTGTGTTGATACACGTCAAGCTGTGGCATGCTTACGAACACGGCCCCACACGGAGACCTCGATGAGCACCCCCGACATGAACGCCTTTGCCAAGTACATTCCCGGTTTCGAGTTCCTCCAGAACCTGACCCGGCAGGCTGCGGCTGGGGGCACCCCCGATCTGCAGTCGGGCGTGCCAGGCATGCCGCCCCTGAGCCAGTGGGTGGCGCCCGTCTTTGACGTGGAGGAGCTGGACAAACGCATCCAGGACATGAAGGCCGTGCACTTCTGGCTGGAGCAGAACACCAAGGCGCTGGGGGCCACCATCCAGGCGCTGGAGGTGCAGCGCATGACGCTGGCCACGCTCAAGGGCATGAACGTGAGTCTGGCGGAGATGGCCGATGCCTTCAAGATGAAGCCCGAGGCCAAGGCAGCGCAGGAGCCACCGGTGCAGCCATCCACCCCGCCAGAGCCCGAAGGCGGAGACGCGGTTGCTGGCGGGCCAGCCGTGGACCCGATGCAGTGGTGGAACGCGCTGACGCAGCAGTTCCAGACGATTGCGGGAGAGGCCATGCGCGACATGACCGACCAAGCCACGCGTACCGCCGAGCAGATGGCACAGACCATGCAGCAGGCCAGTGCTGCGGCGACCGGCCAGACGGATGCTTCGGCGGGCCAGGCCAAAACAGCCGCCACCAGGAAAACCGCCAGCAAGACGGCCCGCAAGGCTTCGTCCAAGCGCGCGCCGGCACAGGCCAAACCCAAGGCGGGCACCCGAGCGCCAAGGTCCGCGCCCAAACCATGAAGCTGTTTCCGTACGCCCACGCCACCCACCCGCAATGGCGCATGGCCGCCGCGCTGGTGCTGGCGCAACTGCGTGCGCAGATGGTGTTGCCCGGTCATGCGAGCGGCCCGGGGCTCGCGCTGCTTTACATCACCGACCACTACGCCGCCGAAGCCCAGGACATTCTGGACCACCTGAGCGCGGCCTTGCCCGAAGTGAACGACTGGGTGGGTACCGTGGGCGTGGGCATCTGTGCCAACAACGCCGAGTATTTTGACGAACCTGCTCTGGCGGTGATGCTGTGCGACCTGTCGCCCGACCAGTACCGCGTGTTCAGCGGCGTGGCACCCCTGCCCGCCGCCCAGGGGGCTGGCGGCTTCACGGCGCAGACGGCATTGCTGCACGCCGATGGCGCCACGCCGGATGTGGCCGAACTCATCGCCGAGATGGCCGAACGCACCGCCACGGGGTATGTGTTTGGCGGCCTGGCTTCGAGCCGAGGCGCCTCCATCCAGTTCGCGCGTTCCAGCCGGGGCGCGCTGGCTGGCAGTGGACAGCGTGGCGCGGCGGGAGTGTTCCATGGCGGACTCAGTGGCGTGGCCTTTGGCCCGCAGGTGGCGCTGGTGTCGCGCGTCACGCAGGGTGTGCGGCCCGTATCTCCCACTCATACCGTTGACCGTGCCGATGGCAACGTGGTGCTCAAGCTCGATGGGCAGGACGCGCTGGACGTGCTCCTGCAGGATCTGGATATTTCCCTGGAGGAGCCGCAAACCGCAGTGGCAAGGTTGCGGCAGACGCTGGTGGGCATGGCTCCCGGCCGCAGCCAGACGCCAAGCCAGGTGGCGGGCCGTGTGCCTGCGGCGTTTGGCGAGGACGTGCTGGTGCGCCACCTGATCGGCCTGGACCCGGGGCGCCGGGGCATTGCCGTGGCCGACCGGGTGGAATCAGGCACGCGCCTGACTTTCTGCGAGCGTCACGTGCAGGCGGCGCGCGCCGATCTCATGCGCATCTGCGCCGAGATACGCGAGGAGCTGGAGCCCGAGGAGCTGCCGGTGGAAACGGCGATGGCACTGGCCGACCATGAGGTGCGCGCCTTGCCCCACCCCGCGCGCCGCATCGCCGGTGCCTTGTACATCAGCTGCAGCGGTCGTGGCGGCCCCCACTTTGGCGGGCCGAGCGCCGAGTTGCAGATCGTTCGCCATGCCTTGGGTGACGTGCCTCTGGTGGGGTTCTTTGCCGGAGGCGAGATCGCCCACCACCGCCTGTACGGTTACACCGGGGTACTCACGGTGTTCACCAGCGCGGCTGAGTGACGCGGGCCGGCTCCCGGCGGTGCTGACGCCGGTGCGTCCCAGGCCCTGCGGCACAATGCTGCCCACCACGGGGGTGGCGCACCGAAGCCGCCCGTGCACAGGAGGAAGTCCTACCCATGAGCCATGCGTCCACCCGCCACGAGGGCGGGCAATTCAGCCTGCTCGGGCAGCGCCGCTTCGCGCCCTTCTTCTGGACCCAGTTTCTCGGCGCCGCCAACGACAACCTGTTCAAGTTCGCGTTCACCGTGCTGGTGACCTACCAGCTGCAGGTGCAGTGGCTACCGGCCGAACTGGCGGGCCTGGTCATCGGGGCGCTGTTCATCCTGCCATTCCTGCTCTTTTCCGCCACCAGCGGGCAGATGGCCGACAAGTACGACCGGCGTCTGCTCATCGTCTGGCTCAAACGCACCGAGTTCCTCGTCATGGCCGTGGCGGCCTGGGGGTTTTTCGCCCAGAACATCCCTGTGCTGCTGGCGTCCATCTTCCTTATGGGTACGCAGTCGGCGGTGTTTGGTCCGGTCAAGTACGCCTACTTGCCGCAGCATCTGACCGAGCGTGAGCTGACCGGTGGCAATGGCGTGGTGGAGATGGGCACCTTTGTCGCCATCCTGCTGGGCAATGTGGCGGGCGGTCTCATCATCGCGGTGCCCGAGATCGGCGCACACCACGTAGGCTTCACCTGCATGGGGCTGGCCGTTCTGGGGCGCGTGGCGGCGCAGTACATACCGGCATCGCCAGCCATGGACCCTGGCCTGCGCATCAACTGGAACCCGTTGAGCGAGACCTGGCGCAACCTGAAGCTGGCACATGGCAACCTGGTGGTGTTCCGCTCGGTGCTTGGCATCAGCTGGATGTGGTTCTTCGGCGCGGTGTTCCTCAGTCTTTTCCCCGCGTTCGCCAAGGACGTGCTGCACGGGAATGAGCAAGTGGCCTCGCTGCTGCTGGTGGTGTTTTCCATCGGCATCGGCACAGGCTCGCTCTTGTGCGAGGTGCTGAGCCGCCGCCACGTGGAGATCGGTCTGGTGCCGCTGGGGGCCATTGGGATGTCTGTGTTCGCCATCGACCTGTACTTCGCCACACGTGGCCTGCCGCCTGCGCAGGGCCTTGGCCTGACCGCCTTTGTGGCTGATATGGCCCACTGGCGTGTGCTGCTTGACCTGGCCTTGCTCAGCCTGTTCGCGGGGCTGTACAGCGTGCCCATGTACGCACTCATCCAGATGCGCAGCGAACCCACCCACCGCGCGCGCATCATCGCCACCAACAACATCCTCAACGCGTTGTTCATGGTGGTGAGCGCCGTCATCACCGGGGCGCTGCTGCAGGCCGGTTTCACCATTCCCCAGGTCTTCCTGTTCCTGGGCGTGGCCAACGCCGTGGTGGCGTTCTACATCTTCATGCTGGTGCCGGAATACCTGCTGCGCTTCGTGGCCTGGGTGGCGTCACGCTTCATCTACCGCTTCAAGGTCACGGGCGACGAGAACATCCCCACCGCAGGTGCCGCCGTGCTGGTGTGCAACCACGTGAGCTTTGTGGACGCGGTGTTGCTGATGGCCGCCAGCCCGCGGCCCATCCGCTTCATCATGGACCACCGCATCTTCCAGGTGCCGGTGCTGGGCTGGCTGTTGGTCCTTCGTCATTTCGTGTGGAACACAACACTCACAATGCTCCCCTGGTTGTTGAGCCCGGTGGGCATG